>JAIORV010000131.1 GCA_021107945.1 Vulcanimicrobiota bacterium
AGCGGTTCAACCTGGTGATATTCTTCTGTTTAATGCGCAAATTATGGTTCTCACATTGGATTCTATACCACAATGTCCTTATCATCCCAGGACAAGTCATTATCGGTGGAGCATTGAAATACCTCATCCACAATTCCTTGAGTCGATCAATATCAAGAGATTGCAGTTCCTTCAGGGTCTTTGGCAAGTAGATCTTCTTTTTCATAACTCTATCTTCCCTCCAGCAACACAATGAAGCCATACAAAGAGGGAGAAGTCAACTGTTAAAGTGCTTAAATAAAAGTAATTCTTGGCCCGCGAACAACTTTCTGAATATTCCCCAACGCTTGGCTAAGAGCGTCGCACTGGTCATCGTGTTTGGCTTTGGGAAAGCGCAGAAGCTCATGAAGAAAGTCATGCCACCAATGGGGTTCATTATTGGGAAAGAGACAGGAACCGTTTTCTATCATATAGGAAACCGATTGTAAACGCGTGGCCTTGTCATATTCGGGCTTTATGGCTTGCGGATAGATTTTATGTTCATTTTTCAGCGTCTGGATAAGCTGAGTTCCGGAACCATTGTCTTCAATAAAGAGCTTGATTGGGCATTTGTATGTGTTCTTTACCAATTCATATTTCTCTTTTACTTTTCTTATGAGGGACGGGAATTCGAGCTTCTCCCGATAACTCTCCAGGACGTAAGACTTTTTTTGCATGTCGAACAATATAGTGATGCAGGCGGAATAGTCGTTATGCTCTTCCACCTTATTGGCCGTATCCCAGGACTGCACAACACAATGAGGCTTAATGCTTCCGTCTTCCAGTCCTTTTTTCAACTCTTCCGGGTCATAATATTGGAGCCAGTCACTCTTGATAATCGCTCCTTCCCGTGGAACAGGGTTCTGCTGATATTGTCCGGCAAAATTATACTCCCCATTAGTTTTTCTTGTGTTTTGAAGTTCAACCAAATTTTCCCTGGCGGGGTGCAGAGCTTCACCCTGTTTTCTCCTAATAATCTTCCTTCTGCCAGTAATGCGGTTTTCAATAATCCATTCTTCATCCTGTTCCGCTATGCCCTGTATCTTGATGTGTTTGAATCGAGAATCGGTATCAAGCAGGTATCCTGTAAAATCTTCATCGTGAAGCCTTTGCATGATGACGATGATCTTACCCGTGTTCTTGTTGTTGAGGCGGGAATAGAGCGTATGTCCATACCATTGGTTGGTCTTCTCTCTCAAGGTGTCGGAGATGGCTTCTATCGGTTTCATCGGGTCGTCAATTATGATATAATCCCCGCCCCGCCCGGTCAGAGTTCCATTGACAGATGTGGTGTAGCGTCCTCCTCCCCTGGTGGTGGTGAAATCCCCGACCGCTTTTTTGTCCTTAGCTATCACTGTTTTGGGAAACAGATCTTTATACCAGGCGGTTTCCATCACCCGTTTGCAATCCAGCGCAAACCTTTCGGCCAGTTCGTCGGAATAACTTACGCACATAATATTGACTTTGGGATTATGTCCCAGAATGAAGGCGGGATAGGCGACGGAGCAGATAATGGATTTCATATAGCGAGGTGGGACATTGATGATCAGCCGGTTTTCATCGTTGTTTTCATCGGCGGCCCTCATTAGATGATGGCAGATAACGTCAATATGCCAGTTATCCAGGTATTCATCATTTGGTGAAACCTCGTTGAAAACCTTGATGACGAACGATTTGAAATCCTCTCGCAATAAGGCTTTCAAGAATTGCTTCTGTTCATCAATCATCAGCATCACAATTCTCATCCTCTGCTATTATTTCCAGGTTGTCCCGATTGGACAAATATGTATTGATGATTGCCCGGTCGTCCCTGTTCAGGGTGGTCAAGATTTTTCTCATCTCTTCCTCTTTCATGTCCGCAAATATCAGATGGGGAAACAAGGTCTGAATAGCTCTGATATTTCCTTTCACTCCCTTGTTGACAAGTTGGATGAGCATTGCCGCCTTCTTCGAAATCTTCATTGTTTCCCCATTTTCCTTTATCGCAATCTTCTGGCTCAGGATTTCATTGAGGAGGGTATAAGTATTTTTACTTCCCCTGGGGCGTCCTTTTTGGTTGCCCGATTCTCCCGGTCTAAATTGATGGTCTTTGGGAGGCTTGCCGTAGCCTATTTCGTAGGATTCACTACTCATTTATTGCTCCTTTCTATTTCCTTGAAGAGATTGGCATTCCAATTAAGCTTCCCGCTGTCGCCGGATTGCTATAAATCCTTGATTTCCAGCAATCCGGTAGTTTAAAGTTCTTTGCGGAATGGGTTCGGGAAAACTGCTTTCTTTCAAGAAAGAGGTTTTCCTGAGAGCAGAATTTCCATTAATTCCCGGTATGTCTTGCCGGTTTCCAGGTGAACAGCGGGCTTGCCGGTAAGTTCTTGCCATCGTCGGATGGTTGTGTCCACGTAAAGAGGTTCTATCTCTAAGCCGTAACAGATTCTGCCCGCTTGTTCTGCGGCGATGAGGGTGGAGCCGCTGCCCAGGAAGCCGTCCAGTACAATGTTGCCGCGGTTTGTTACGTCCAGAATGGCATCCCGGATCATCTCCACCGGCTTCACCGTAGGGTGCATCTTCAGTTTGTCCTTATCGCCGCTGAAGGAGTTGACTCCCGGATAATCCCAGACATTTGTGCGATAACGTCCGTGGGAACCCAGCTCAACATTGTTTTTGTGGGGTCTTCTGCCATTCTTGAAAACAAAGACAAGTTCGTGTTTTGAACGGTAAAGGCTACCCATCCCCCCGTTGTCTTTATTCCAGACGCAAAGATTCTTGAGTTCATCAAATACATCCGTTCCGGCATTAATGATTTCTTTGATATGCCGCCAGTCCATACAAATGAAAACAAGAGACCCGTTTTTGGAGAACTGTTTTAACAGGGCTAAATTGGAAGAGAGAAACTCCTGGAACTCCTCCGCCGACATTTCACCCGAGGCCATTTTAAACTCCGAATGCTTAACCTTACCGTTTCCGCAAATATGCCCTTGAACCCTGACATTGTAGGGAGGGTCAGTAAATATCATATCCGCTTTCTTATCTGCAAACAGGCGAGAGTAAAATTCTTTCTTAATAGCATTGCCGCAGATGACCCGGTGCTTGCCCAACTGCCAGATCCAGCCAATCTCAGATATCACTTCATTTTTAGGGATGAATGGAATCGCATTGGCCTTTTCATCCAACTTTATCTCCTTGTCACCCAGGCTTTCATCAAGCATCAAATCAATATCGGCCGTATCAAACCCGGTTATATCCAGAGAAAAGTCAAGCTCAAGCTTTTCAATCTCCACAAGTTCAAGTTTAAGCAAATCAACATCCCATTCGCCGTTCTCAGTAAGCTTGTTATCGGCGATGCGATACGCCTTCTTTTCAGCTTCCGAAAGGTGTGTCAATCTTATCACCGGAACCTTGAGAAGGTTCAAGTGCTCAGCGGCCAGAAGGCGACCATGACCGGCAATAATGACATTATCCTCATCAATCAAGATAAGATTATTAAAATTAAATTCCTTGATTGAGTCCACAATCTGCCTGACTTGCTTGTTCTTATGAATTCTCGGGTTGTTTGTGTATGGAATTATACTGTCGGTCGAAATATATTCCACACTCAGCTTTGTGTTTTGCATTTGCTTATCTCCTTTGCTATGAAATTCGGGTTATCATTTGAATGTTAAACTAACAAATTGTTAATTTAACAGTAAACAGTGTGGGCAAAAAAATTACAAAAATGATATCTGGGATGAGTTTTTCAATAACTTAAGTTCTTCTATCCTGATTCTCATCGCCTGTTTGGATACTCTAAATAGATTCTTCATTTGAAAAACGATGTTGTTCAGAATAGCGGGATTCTTGTTGTAATGTCTGCGAAAGTCGTCAATGCTTCCAAATTTTTCATGAATATATTTACATATCATTTTTTTGGGCATCAGCAAATTTGCAGCAAACTTGTCTGCCTGCCGTTCTACGGGTTCTTTATACATTGAAGACCTGCAGATTATTGACGGTTGAGCAAAATTATCGAAAAATGTAAGTTGGTTTTCATTGTAATTGAGATAATCTCGGTGTAGAACCCAGTGTCCCAATTCGTGGGCACAAGTGTAATGGTATCTGCCTTCCTGTTCAACAACGCTTTCATCAATGGAAATCTTTCTGTCTTTTCTGAATAACGCTCCCAGCACATCGGTGTTGCCGAGCTTTTTCCTGAGATTATCAATTTCCAAATAAAGCTCGAACAGAGCTTCAATAATATTTTCGATCGGCACCGGCGGTTCGGTTATTTTGGCATCAGGAAATTTAAGGTTGTATTCCTGAATAACCAGTTCTGCCTTGTCCTCAATGACCTTTAAATGCAAAAAAGGGACTTTGACTGACATCTTTATTTTCCATCCTTTAGCTGCTGAATCAGTTTGTTCCAGTCTTCGGGCGTCAGGGATTTTTCCTTTGCAAGTCTTAAAAATTCAGGAACCTTGCTTCCGTCGGTAATGTTTTCTGTGATTATCTCCTTGATATCCGATGAAATCTTTTTTGCCTGGGCAAGCAGGTAATCTTCATCAAATCCAAGAACCTGAGCCATCCTCCTGATGGTATCCTCACCGGGCGGCTTAAACTCGCCTTTCTCCATCTGCGAAACAAAAGCAGGCGAAATTCCCACCATACGGGCAAACTCCCGAAGTCCAATCTTTCTGTCAACCCTAAATTTTCTTATTAAATCTCCAAAACCCATACAATCACCCTTAATGTTTACTGAACAATTAACATTATAGTCGATGGTTTCAAATTTGTCAATATAGGAGTCAGGCATTTTTCTGACGGAATGTTGATTCATAATGCCCCCATAAGTATGTGGTGATCTACCCCCGATTATTCTTGATATGAAATTACGCGCAAGAAAAAATATACCCAGGGAAAAGAATAAACTCTCGGTGAAAGAAATCGCCGTTCCCCTGAAACTGCCTGAAAAGATGATAAAAGACATAGAAAAAGAAAGCGCCCCACTTGAAATGGAATATTTACACCGGATATGTTTCGTATTGGGATATCCCATAACATGGTTCCTCGCTGATGAGTCGAACGAGGCTTGGAATAGGAGTAAGAAGTTCTATGAACGGTGGTTGGACAGGGGAAAAGAGGATTGGAAATTCCGGGGCAAAATGTCGCAATCCCTTATTCATCAGGGGGGTCTTTCCGAGGGAGATGTTAGTAGAGCGCAATGACACCAAAGAAAAGTCGCAATCCCTTATTCATCAGGGGGGTCTTTCCGAGATACGTCCAAAAGATAACGCACCATCAGAGGCAAATTAACATGTCGCAATCCCTTATTCATCAGGGGGGTCTTTCCGAGAGAAAAATGACACCGATATGAGTTTTGATGAGTGTGTCGCAATCCCTTATTCATCAGGGGGGTCTTTCCGAGACGGAACCGTCCCATACACCAACAGCAACACACCAGCGGTCGCAATCCCTTATTCATCAGGGGGGTCTTTCCGAGACACCAGCGGTCAGACACGCACACGGTTTATTAATTGTCGCAATCCCTTATTCATCAGGGGGGTCTTTCCGAGATAGAATCCCTTCTATAGGCATAGAATGCTTCGAGAAGGTCGCAATCCCTTATTCATCAGGGGGGTCTTTCCGAGGGAGACATTGATCCAACCCAACCCAATGCCGGCAAAGTCGCAATCCCTTATTCATCAGGGGGGTCTTTCCGAGTGAGGGAATTCTTGAGACAATTGGTTTGATCAATATAGTCGCAATCCCTTATTCATCAGGGGGGTCTTTCCGAGATCACAGAGTTGTACTTCGTGAGAAACTTGAAGAAGTCGCAATCCCTTATTCATCAGGGGGGTCTTTCCGAGACACCACTCTCACAAAAGGAGAGGCTGAGGAAAAGATGTCGCAATCCCTTATTCATCAGGGGGGTCTTTCCGAGGGATGCCGCTAAATTCGTCAACCAAGCGGCAGAAGGTCGCAATCCCTTATTCATCAGGGGGGTCTTTCCGAGGTTTCCAAATTATCATCTTACATTGTATCTGGAAATGTCGCAATCCCTTATTCATCAGGGGGGTCTTTCCGAGTCATTGGAGCCATAGGGATTTTCACAGTCGCCCTGGTGTCGCAATCCCTTATTCATCAGGGGGGTCTTTCCGAGATTACCGCGTCAGGTCATCAGGGAGAAGACTTTCGTCGCAATCCCTTATTCATCAGGGGGGTCTTTCCGAGTCCATTCTCTGAAGTTCAGTATTCATGCGGGCTAAAAACAGGGTTTGCAAGAATCAGCAAAACATCATTTATTGAATTTTCTAAAATCGTTCTTTCCCAGCAACCACGGGGGATAGCGCGATTCACTAATTTTTGTTGAATATAATAAATCAAAATTCTTTTATAACCCTCCAAAAATCCCTTCCTGAAGCCTTTAATCCAGTCTTTATTATTCCTTTTAGTTATATTCGGTTGTGCTTAATTTCACGAGCCCGATCTCCCAAGCCAGCATAAAACCTGGGTTCCGTCCCTTGAATTTTATGCAATTCCTTGCAAGAAATTGAGAGCGTCTTAAGCCCGTAAAACAAGACGCCACGAAGGATCGGCCTTAAAAAAACGTGGTAAATATGCTTCAATACTTGGCGTGACATTCAATCATTCGCTACAAATGGATAGTAATGCCCGATAATTGAAAAATGCACACCTATACTTGACTGATTTGTATCATTCCAACTCTCAGAAACACGCAGATTGAAGAATATTCCTCAAGCCGCCTTGAGGCCAGAAAACATAACATCTCCAGCGATTCCTGACATCTTATAAAACCAACTCGAATTTCAAGTTGACCGGCATTATACAAAGCGCATTATATAACAGTTATACTCTTCATCGCCGGGGGTTAAAAATTAAAGATTACAAACCATACTTGAAAACCCGATTAGATTAAATAATTTCGCTTTTTCTGAAGCTTCTCCTTCTTTAAAACAGTAGAAACATATGATTTCGCAATCCCTTATTCATCAGGGGTGGGTTTCCTATAGCTGCCTCCGGAATACCGCATGAACACTGCCTTTCCGAGACCGATTTCGCGGACCCCATTGGATTTTAAATTATTTCAATAAATATTTCTTGAAATAATATCAATTTATTGTCGGAAGTCCTTGGTACTTCTGAGTATCCTCGATTTATACAGCGATTACGGACTTATGCGGTTTATGAAGCCTCAAAATCGCGGTCTACTTTGTGAATGATTTCACCATCCAGCAATACTGCGGATTTGGGGGGATTGTCCCTGAAGAACCTGGCAATACCGCTATTTTTCCGATGACCACTGGGATTCCGCCCTTTTTGCCAATAAACTTGAATTTATTACTATTTTTTGCAGGGAAAAAACTAAACAATTAATACCATAAAAAGTTTTCTCCAGTCAAACCCAAAATCCTTCCCAATTTGTATTTGTTCAGACCTTCCTTAGAGGAATAACTTTCCTACAGTGAGAGGTCTGAATAGTTACATAATTTCTTTTAACACTACTGGTATATCTTAAACAATGTACAAAATTTTATGTTCTGTTATACTATTATACTATTTTCCATAAATCTGTCACAATTCACTGTAGCATTATTCCAATTTACCTTCCACCTTATTTGCCGGATCTAAATCCAATCGAAATTTTATGGAATGTTGTCAAAGACAAGCTTTTCAATGAAATCCCGCCCGAAGATCATAAAGAATTGCAAGACAGGATATAGGTCGTTATCAAACAGCCAATCGATAAGCCGGAGCAGGTTAAATCCATATGCAAAGTAAACTATTGATTCATGATGGAATTTTGGGAATTAGTATAAACTTACCGATATCGTGCAGAAGTGCCGCTATGGTTATTTCTTCCATTGAAAAATTCTTGCCGTTACTACTCATCTCCCACCGCCTTCATTTCATATCTCCCTTGTCCAAACGAAGTGCCTCTGCCAATGTGAATGATTTCTCCTATTTTGAGGAAATCGTGGAATGGGGTAAGGTCTCCTTCCAGGATGAAATCACCAATAATCCCTTCCATGCCTATTTTCCTTCCCTGCCGAGTGCTGAATCTCTCACGATAGACGGGGGTCAGGTTAGGATTCCTGACGGACAGTGGCTTCGCCTTTTCTTTTAATCCTCGAAAATCTATTTCCACTTCTTGTCCCAGATGAAAATAGGATATGTTGCCAAGCCTTCTCAGAAGCGTAATAATAAAGCTTTCAGGCACGATACCTTGCAGAGGAAGTCCGTTTTTTCGAATGGCAAGGGGAGATTTCAATGAGAATTTTATCCCGGATAATCTTCCCGCCCCCGATGCTGGCTTTTTCTCGGCACAAATCTCAAAAGCGCAGGTCTCCGGTTTGTTCGAAGTCATATTGCCATCTTCAAAAAGACTCAGGTTGGCAGGTAAATCCACAACCCTCTCCAGGTCAAACCGGCTCCTGTCTCTCCCCAGCCCGGACTTTCCCAATCGGATAAAAGAATGGATAAAATAGGGAAGATATTTTGACGCGCCTCCAAAAAGCTTCAAGCCGAACGAAATCCGTCTCTCTTCATTTTTAAGTAAATACAGGACAAAGGGATGGGGGACGTGGTTGTATTTTCTCATTTTCTTTGTGTCCGGTGGAGGCATTGTCTCGAAGACATATTGATAAACACAGGTGTGCTTGTAATCACATTTGTTACATTCCGAATCCTGGTTTATACAGACTGTATTTTTAAAATTGAAGCCGAATCCCCCCCGGATTGTGGCTTCCAGGAACCTTGACTCCACTGGCTTTTCCAGGTTCAGGTCAAATTGATAATGGCCGTAGGTAAATAGCAAGGGCATCGTTTCCTTTTTTCTTAACTTTCAATTGAAGGAAGGCTTCATCGTCAAGCATTCGTTTCCCCCTATTAGATTAAGATTTGAAAGTCACTTGTACATGTTTTGTATTTATTCAGACCACCCCAGGATTTGGGTAGTGGCTGGTCTCCCGACCAGTCTGGAAATGGTATAAAATCGAAGCTACAGTGAGAGGTTTGAATAGTTACAAGGATTTTGGGTCCGATTGTTGAAAATTGTTTATAGGTAATTTAGTTTTTTCCCTGCAAAAAATGGTAATAAATTTAAGTTTTTTGGCAAAAATGGCGGAACCCCAGTAGTCATCGAACAAATCACAGCGCCGCCAAGGTTTTTAGAGACCATCCCCCAAAACTCGCAGTATTGCTGGATGGTGAAATCATTCGCAAAGTAGGCCGCGATTTTGAGGCTTCATAAACCGCATAAGTCCGTAATCGCTGTATAAATCGAGGAGCCTCAGAAGTACCAAGGACTTCCGGCAATAAATTGATATTGTTTCAAGAAATATTTATTGAAATATTTTAAAATCCAATAGGGTCCGCGAAATTGGTCTCGGAAAGACAGTGTTCATGCGGGATTCCGGAGGCAGCTATAGGAACCCCACCCCTGACGAATAAGGGATTGCGACTCAATCAATTTTGTCATTGTGGGTTCTTTAATACTTCCCAATAGGAAACCCACCTCTGACGAATAAGGGATTGCGACATATATGTGGTAGCGTCTGCATAGATTAAGAATTTACTCGGAAAGCCCCCCCTGATGAATAAGGGATTGCGACCTCTCCTGCATTGCCAACGCCCCATAAGCATTCATTCATAGGAAACCCATCCCTGATGAATAAGGGATTGAGACCAGTCACAAGAGATCCTGAAACAAGTTCAGGATGACGTAGAAACCCACCACCGATCTATGGGGATTGAGAATCAGTGTACTTCGGCCGGGAGGATATGAATACAAAACCTCCCGGCATTCTTTTTCACCCCCCCTTCAATTCTTTGAATCTCCATTTTGAATCTCAACAAAAACCATTGTGTCTGACAGTAAATCAGATAGACTCTGGCGAGTTGCAAATGAAAGGATAGCTTTTGGTTTGGTTGTAAGTTTGGCGTTAAGCCATTTTTCGAAAATAATGTCTTGTTATTTGGGCGGCGGGACGCCACCCCCACCATTATAGCAACATAGGTGGCTGCGGCGTCTCGCCACAGGTTAAAAAGGATAATACTTATTAGAAACAGCTTAATATTATAGCAACATAGGTGGCTGCGGCGTCTCGCCACAGGTTAAAAAGGATAATACTTATTAGAAACAGCTTAATATTATAGCAACATAGGTGGCTGCGGCGTCTCGCCACAGGTTAAAAAGGATAATACTTATTAGAAACAGCTTAATATTGATCATAAATTTGGAATCACAACAAAGGTTGCAGTTGAGCCTGCATATGTAGTATTTATTCATACCTCTCTTGTGGGAAGAACTCTTCAAGCTCGATTTCATACCGCTTCCAGACTGGTCGGGAGACCAGCCTTTACCCAAATAGCGGGTTAGTCTGAATAGTAACAATTTTTACCCTAAAAATGCATTTAGAATTTTGTAATCACCGTATTGTTGTTTTTTGCTCGGAGATCAGTCCATTTATCGCCGGTTTAAAATTATATCGGAGAATGCCTGAAATTTGATGCGATTAATTGACAGTGAACTCTCGTATACAATCAAATTTCTGCGCCCTCCGTATCCTTTGCGGTGAATTTAAAAGCATTATCCGGGTTTTAATGCCATTTTGCAGCCAACCTTAATAGGATTGTGTGCTTGACTCGTAGAAATTGTATTTTGATCTTAATAATTAGGAGAGAAACCGTGAATGTATTCGAATTCCGGGATCAGTTGATCAAAGATTTTTCATCATACATCAACAGCTTTATTGAAATAAAGGATGAGAGAATAGCCACGAAGGTTGAGAATTGGCTGCACAATGGTATCTTATGGCCGGAGCCGTTAATTCATCTCAATCCATTCTTTGAACCCGGTCATTCCATGGATGAACTTGTGAGCAATGATACACTGCATCCTGAATGCAGTAGAATATTCAGTATAAAGAAGGGCACACCGTTAAGGTTACATAAACACCAAGATGATGCCTTAATGGCTGCAAAGAATGGAGCTAATTACATTCTCACTACCGGGACAGGTTCCGGCAAAAGTCTTGCGTATATTGTGCCTATTGTTGACCATGTGCTTCGAAACGGAAGTGGGAAGGGAATACAAGCAATCATAGTTTACCCGATGAATGCGCTAGTTAACAGTCAGTTTGGTGAGTTAGAGAAGTTTCTTTGCCGAGATTTTGAAGGAAAAAAAGCCCCTGTTACTTTCAGAAAGTATACGGGACAAGAGAAAGAGAGGGAAAAACATGCAATAATTTCAAACCCACCAGATATACTACTGACGAATTATGTAATGCTTGAATTAATCTTGACCCGGCCGTTCGAAAGTGGTTTAGTTTCTGCGGCACAAGGATTGAAATTCCTGGTATTGGACGAACTCCATACCTACAGGGGGCGTCAGGGTGCTGATGTGGCAATGCTCACGAGGAGACTAAGAGACGCTTGCAATGCAAGAGAGTTGCAGTGTGTAGGGACTTCCGCTACTTTAGCCGGCTCAGGCAGTTTCGATGAACAAAAAACAGAAGTGGCACGTGTAGCTACTCAATTATTCGGTGACACTGTTGAGTCGAAAAATGTAATTGGTGAAACTCTGAGAAGAATAACTCCCCTCCATGATTCATATGATTCAGATTTCATAAGCAGTTTGACCAGAATTATCTCTTCCGATGGAGATTTGGCATCAAAATCTTTTGAAAAATTTATTCAGAGTCCTTTGTCAACATGGATTGAAGATACATTTGGTATAGTAAAGGCGTCCGGTTCAGGACGACTGATTCGAAGTAATCCCATATCTATTGGGGGGGAAAATGGCGCAGCAAAAAAACTTTCAGAATTGACCAAAGAACCGGAGGAGAAATGTGAAAAGAGAATTCAGGACGCATTATTATTGGGTTACTCTATTCAGAATCCTCAAACTGAACGGCCAATATTTGCTTTTCGCCTTCATCAGTTTATCAGCAGCGGAGATCGCGTTTATGCTTCCCTCGAACCTGAGAACCAGAGATATATTACAATCTTCGGACAAAGATTTGTTCCAAATGAAGATCGTCAGAAAATCTTACTTCCTTTGACTTTCTGCAGGGAGTGCGGGCAAGAATATTATTGTGTACGGATGAAGCATAACAATCAGGGGGAGACATTCTTCGACGCAAGGAATCTATCGGACACAAAAAAGGATGAAGAAGGGGAACCCGGATTCTTATATCTAAGCTTTGCTAACCCCTGGCCGGAAGATGGAAACGGAGTAATTGAGAGACTTCCCGAAGGTTGGGTTGAAGAAGAAAAGGGGAAATTAAGAGTTAAAAGAGATTCTCGCCGCTTTGTTCCCAGGTCTATTCGGGTGAAATCAAATGGATTTGAATGCGCAGGAGGGCTGGAATATCAGTTTTTCACTGCTCCTTTTAGGTTTTGTCTCAACTGTGGGGTTGCCTATGGAGGAAGACAACGCTCGGACTTCGGAAAACTTACTACATTGGGAAATGAAGGCAGAAGCACAGCAACAACAATTCTAAGCCTTTCATCTATTCGCTATCTGAGAGATCAAATAAGATTGAGCAAGAAGGCCCGCAAACTGCTCAGTTTCACCGACAACAGGCAGGATGCTTCTCTCCAGGCTGGACATTTCAATGACTTCATTCAGGTCAGCCTTTTACGTGCGGCTTTATACAAAGCTATGAAAGAAGCCGGCACGGAGGGAATCTCACATGAGGTGTTAGCACAAAAAGTCTTTAAATCTTTAAATTTCCCCCTGGAACGATATGCAAGAGATGCCGAAGTGCGATTTGCCGCTCTCAATGATACTCAGAAGGCATTCCGACAGGTAATTGGGTACAGACTTTATCGAGATTTGCGTCGAGGTTGGCGTGTAACCTCTCCTAACCTTGAGCAATGCGGGCTTTTGAAAGTTATATATAAATCCATTGATGAGCTTTGTGAAGCTCAAGATGTGTGGCAAGATCTTCATCCATCATTATCCACCGCAAGTTCAAAAACGCGTAAAAAAATTGCGATTACTCTATTGGATTATATGAGAAGAGAACTTGCAATTAAAGTTGACTATCTGAATCGAGAATTTCAGGAGCAAATTAAAAGAAACAGTGATCAACGGTTGATTTCCCCCTGGGCAATTGATGAGAATGAGAAATTGGAATATGCAACGGTAATGTTTCCCCGCTCCAGAAGAAAAGGAAAAGATTCCAGGGAAAACAGATACATATCTCCACGAGGTGGCTTTGGTCAATTCATTCGCAGGAGATCTACACTTGAGAATTATGATGAAAAAATCACTCTTGATGAGACCGGAATCATTATCGGGGATCTTCTCGAAGCGCTGAGAGCGGCAGGATTGGTTGAAATTGTGAGTGATCCGGGAAACGAGAATGATGTGCCAGGGTATAAAATTCCTGCATCTGCGATGATTTGGGCCGCCGGCGAAGGCGCTATGGGATTTCACGATCCTATACGAGTTCCGAATCAATCGGAATTAGGTGTGAGGACAAACCAGTTCTTCGTAGATTTCTATATCTCCATTGCTTTGGGTTTGGTCGGTTTTAAGGCTCGCGAACATACAGCTCAGGTTCCCAGTGATGAACGCATAAAAAGAGAAAAAGCTTTCAGGGAAGGCAACCTTCCCATATTATACTGTTCTCCCACAATGGAGCTGGGGGTTGATATTTCCGAGCTTAATGCAGTTAACATGAGAAATATTCCACCTACCCCCGCCAATTATGCACAGCGCAGCGGGCGTGCCGGGCGTAGCGGTCAGCCTGCTCTTGTATTTACATACTGCTCAACAGGCAGTCCCCACGATCAACATTTTTTCAAAAGGCCTGCACTTATGGTTGCCGGTTCAGTGACTCCACCTCGGCTTGATTTAGCAAATGAAGACTTAGTGCGGTCTCATGTGCAAGCTATATGGCTTACTGAAACGGGAATGTGGCTTGGAAGCTCACTGAAAGACATTCTAAATCTTCCTCCTGAAAGCCTGAATTTTGAACTCAACGATTCAGTTGTAAATGATATAAATCGGAAAGCAACGCTTCAGAGAACGCTTTCCAAAGCAAGAAGGACACTAAGGTCAATTTCCAATGAATTGAATCAGTCAGATTGGTATAATGACGAATGGCTTCAAAAAGCGATTCAATCAATTCCTCGTCGATTTGATAAAGCCTGCGATCGATGGAGGGGTCTATATATTGCGGCAATGACACAACGGGACTTGCAACATCAGATAATATGTGACGCATCAAGACCGCAAAATGAAAAGGAAAATGCAAAGAGACTCAGGAGAGAAGCGGAAGCCCAACTTGAGTTGTTGGAAGATTCATCCAGTGCTGTCCGGTCCGATTTCTACAGTTACAGGTATTTTGCCAGCGAAGGATTCTTGCCAGGTTATAATTTCCCCCGCCTTCCTCTGTCTGCATATATTCCCGGAAGGAGAACAAATAATGGAAGGGACGAATTCCTGTCCAGACCGCGGTTTCTGGCGATTTCAGAATTTGGTCCCAATAGTATCATTTATCACGAGGGTTCAAAGTATGTTATCAGCAAGGTGATATTGCCGGTTGGTAGGGATGAAAATATCAGGACTAATCTGGCAAAGTTATGTTCTAATTGCGGATACTTCCATAGTATGAGTGATGATGTTGGGCCGGATCTTTGCGAGTTTTGTGAGAAACCACTTGGCCAACCCATCAGACAGCTCTTTCGGTTGCAGAATGTTTCCACAAGGCGGCGTGAACGTATTAATTCAGATGAAGAAGAACGTTCCCGTATCGGTTATGAGATCAAAACGGCAATAAGATTTGCTGAATATGGAGGCAAGCACTCCTGCCGGACGTCAACCATAAAAGATGGAGATGAAGTGCTTGGTTATCTTACGTACGGAAGCACCGCCTCAATATGGCGTATCAATTTCGGCGGGAAGAGACGCTCAAAAAAGGAGCAGTTTGGTTTTATCCTGGATACTGAAAGTGGGTATTGGAAGAGCGATAAAGATGATGTTGAAGATGGCAATAATAATGAACCTGTAAGTAGTAGTTTGGCAAGAGTAATTCCATTTGTGGAAGACCGCAGGAACTGCCTGTTGTTTAAGCCCGAAGTGAATCTTGACATTTCCCAGATGGCTTCTCTTCAGTCAGCACTTAAAAATGCGATTCAAGTTGAATTCCAATTAGAAGAAAATGAATTGGCGGCGGAACCGTTGCCTGATGACAAAGTGCGTCGCGTGCTTATATTCTATGAATCTGCCGAAGGAGGAGCCGGTGTCCTCCGCCATCTCCTTGATGACTCTCATGCCTTTGGTGAGGTGGCGAAGAAAGCACTTGAAATATGTCACTTTGACAGTGAAACAGGAGAAGACCTGAAAAGAGCTCCGCAATCAATAGAAGATTGTGAAGCTGCCTGTTACGACTGCCTTATGAGTTATAGAAACCAGCGCGAACACGATTTGCTGGATCGCAAGGCAATCAAATCCTTCCTGATGAGGCTGGCTCAGGCAAAAGCAGAATCTTCACCGGCTGAGCTATCAAGACAGGAGCATTTCCGGCGTTTAATGAATCTTTCAACTACCAACCTTGAAAAGAGATGGTTAGGATGGTTGGAAGAAAACGAATTCAATCTGCCATCCGATGCTCAAGTATATATCGAAAGATGTAAAACCCGACCGGACTTTGAATACAAGAGACAAAATGCGGTCATATATGTGGATGGACCACACCATGATTATCCGGATAGACAGGAGAGAGACATGGAGCAGGTTGAATGTCTTGAAGATTATGGTTATACGGTCATCAGGTTCAAACATGATGGGGATTGGCAGATTATTGCAGAGCAATATCCTAATATTTTTGGGAGGGGAACATGAGTTACGCCATTGGTTCATTAGTAAAAGCCCGGGGAAGGGAATGGGTTGTCCTTCCTGATTCTACTTCTGATTTTCTACTTTTGAAACCTATCGGTGGAACAGAAGATGAAGTTACCGGAATATACTTGCCTATTGAACCTGTTGAAAGTGCACGGTTTGATCTGCCTGATTCTTCGAAGCTCGGCGATTATCGTTCCTGCCGACTTCTCCGGGATGCGGTAAAACTTGGTTTTCGTTCAAGTGCAGGGCCGTTTCGTTCTTTTGCTTCAATCGCTGTTGAACCTCGACCTTACCAGTTGGTTCCTTTACTTATGGCGTTGAAACTTGAACCAATGAGACTGCTTATTGCCGATGATGTCGGCGTTGGAAAAACCATTGAGGCGGGACTCGTTGCCAAAGAGATACTTGAACGGGGTGAGGAGAACAGACTAGCTGTTTTATGTCCCCCACACCTTGTGGAACAGTGGCAAAGGGAGTTGGCTGATAAGTTTCATATTGAAGCGGAATTGGTATTGTCCAGCACAGCTTCAAGGCTTGAGAGAGGTTGCGGTATAGGGCAATCGTTGTTTGAAGTTTATCCCCATGTGGTGGTTTCAACCGATTTTATAAAATCAGACCGACGCCGGGATGATTTTCTGAGAACCTGCCCTAATCTGGTAATTGTCGATGAAGCTCATACTTTCGCTTTTGGGAATAAGGGGAGAGGCGGCAGGCATCAAAGACATCAACTATTAAGCGGGCTTGCCAGAGATCCTGAGCGTCATCTTATTCTTCTCACGGCAACGCCCCATAGCGGCAAGGAAGAGAATTTTCGCTCGCTATTGGGTTTTCTTAAAAAGGATTTTGAGGATTTACCCGAAGACCTGAGCGGTAAGCATAATGAGAAGAATCGTCGCCACCTTGCCGAACATTTTATCCAGCGTCGAAGGGTGAATATTCGTCATTATATGGATTCAGAAACTCCTTTCCCGGAGCGTGAAGATGCGGAGCATACGCATAAACTCTCACCGGAGTATAAAAAGTTATTTGAAAGAGTCTTAAAGTATGCCAGGGGAATAGTTACGGATGAATCCGGGGGGCGTCACCATCAGAGGGTGAGATGGTGGTCGGCGCTTGCTCTTTTACGGTCTCTTGCCAGTAGTCCGGCAGCCGCCGCGGCAACATTAAAGAGCCGAGCTGCAACGGCTGACACGGAAACATCCGAGGAGGCTGATGAAATTGGGCGTCATACGATCCTTGATCTGGATATTAACGATGACTCGGATATTGTCGATGTTATTCCCGGCAGTGATGCGGGGGAGTTTTCCGGGGAACAGGAAAAAAATCGCCGCCGTCTTCTTGATATGGCTCGTCAGGCTGAATCTCTTTATGGAGATAAAGATGAGAAAGTCAAGGAAATTTCAAAAATCGTCAATAAAATGATAAAAGAGGGTTTCAAACCAATTCTTTTTTGCAGGTTTATCCCCACCGCTGAATATGTGGCGGAATACTTGAGGAAAAGTTTGCCTAAAAAGGTTGATGTCACTGCTATAACGGGAACATTGCCTCCTGCCGAGCGTGAAGAAAGAGTGTTGCAGTTATCACAATCTCCCCAAAGAGTTCTTGTTGCAACCGACTGCCTGTCTGAAGGAATTAACCTGCAAGAGCATTTTGATGCTGTTATTCACTATGATTTGAGTTGGAATCCTACCCGTCATGAGCAGAGGGAAGGGCGTGTTGACCGATTCGGACAACCCCGGGATAAGATTCGGGTTCTTACTTATTATGGGATTGACAACCAGATTGACGGTATTGTCATTGATGTGTTAATCCGAAAACACAAGCAGATACGGAGTTCTCTCGGCATATCAGTTCCTGTTCCGGTGGATACCAATACAGTCATAGAAGCGATTTTAGAGGGACTTCTCCTTCGCGAGGAAAGAGGAGCGCCTGTAGGTGATCGGTTTGAACAACTTACTATGTTTGAGGACTATTTCAAGCCGACTAAAGAAGATCTTTATGGAAAGTGGGATGATGTCGCAGCAAAAGAAAAACTATCGAGAACAATATTTGCTCAGCATTCTATTAAAGTGGATGAAGTTGCCGGGGAGTTAAAGGCGGCTCGCAATGCAACGGGTTCCGGAGTTGAAGTTGAGTCCTTTGTCAGGGAAGCCCTTGAATCTTACGGCGCTTCGGTATCAAAAAAAGATCCTGTAGAGATTGATCTTGCAGAATCACCGCGTTCAGTTAAGGATTCTTTTGGTCAGGAATATCAAAAATTTAAGGCAAGATTTGATATGCCCGTAAAAGAGGGGGTAAAGTATCTCAGCAGGACCCATCCTTTTGTGGAAAATCTTGCTTCTTATGTTTTTAATTCTGCAATGGACCCTCTCATTGAGAGCGGGGCGGAGCGATGCGGTGTTATACGAACAGGCGATGTTGAGCGAAGGACAACGCTCATTCTCATTAGATTACGCTATCACATAATAACAAAACTTCAAAACGGTGAATCGCAGCTTCTGGCGGAAGATTGCTGCCTTACCGGTTTTACCGGTTCTCCTCAAAATGCACGATGGCTTGATGACACTGAAGCGGAAAAACTTCTTAATTCGAAGCCTTCCGCCAATATTGCTCCCGAACAAGCCCGCTATTTTATTGATAAAGTTATCAATGACTTTGAATCTTTAATGCCCCATCTGGAAGAAATTGCAAAATCCAGGGGTAAAGAACTACTTGACGCCCACCGCCGAATCAGAAGCGCTTCAAAGTTAAGAGGGGTTCAATACAGGGTTGAGCCACAGTTGCCGCCCGACATCCTGGGAATATATGTTTATCTGCCCGAAAATTAATGGAGGGGTTTTATGGCTCGTTTACAACGTAATATCTTCACCACGATTCGAACTGAAGGCGCAATCCTTCCGGTTGATGTCCTTGCTCGAATATCTCGAAATGATCCTGACATTAAAGGGCTGAAGCCTGAAGACTATCACCTTGCAGAAAGGGAAAAGATTAACGAGGCAATCAACCGCTCATGGAACCGCCTTGTTTCAGTGTGGAAATCATTCAGTAACGACCGGGAGAAACTTCCCGATGGAGTTATGGGAACAACCATTACAAGGGAGCGATGGCTCCTTATTCTCTTCCAGGAACTGGGCTATGGCAGATTGCTGACCTCGAAGGCAATAGACATTAATGAAAAGTCATACCCTATTTCCCATATGTGGAATAATGCGCCGATTCATCTGGTGGGATTTCGAGTCAATCTGGATCGTCGGACTAAAGGTGTTGCCGGAGCTTCCCGGACAAGCCCTCATAGCCTTGTTCAGGAGTTCCTGAATCGCTCCGAAGAACACCTCTGGGGCTTTGTGTCAAACGGGCTTACATTTCGAATCCTGCGGGACAATATCAGTCTGACAAGGCAGGCTTACGTCGAGTTTGATCTTGAATCGATGATGGACGGCGAAATCTATTCCGATTTTGTCCTTCTTTGGCTGTTATGTCATCAGTCAAGGGTTGAATCTGAGAAACCTCACGAATGTTGGCTTGAAAAATGGAGCCGGTTTGCAAAGGATAAAGGCGTCCGCGCTCTGGAGGGACTCCGGAAAGGTGTTGAAAAGGCAATTTCCTTTCTTGGAGAGGGCTTTTTTTCTTTTGAGAGGAATCGGGAATTAAAAGACAAGCTGAAGACAGGAACCCTTTCCACCCAGGATTACTATCGCCAGTTGCTAAGGCTGGTATATCGCCTTATATTTCTCTATGTCGCCGAGGACAGGGGACTTCTTCTTATTTCTGACGTCGATGACAGGTCAAAAAAAATGTATATGAAGTATTACTCAACGGGGCGGATAAGGAATATGGCGAGTCGAATCAGGGGAACCCGGCACTTTAACCTTTACAGGGGTTTAAGGCTGGTTATGGATAAGCTGTCTTCAGACGAGGGGTGTCTGGAACTTGCGCTCCCGACTCTTGGCAGTTTCCTCTGGAGTGAAAATGCAATACCTGATATTACACAATGCGATATTTCAAACAATTGTTTTCTTGATGCCGTTCGATCTCTTGCCTATATACAGGAAGGCAGGGTTCGCCGGATTGTTGATTACAAGAATCTTGGAGCGGAGGAGTTGGGAAGTGTTTATGAATCTCTTTTAGAGTTACATCCCAACATAAATGTGGATGCCGGGACATTCTCCCTTGGAACCGCCGGTGGACACGAAAGGAAAACCACCGGCAGTTACTACACACCCACAAGTCTTATCACCTGCCTCCTCGATTCCGCCCTGGATCCGGTTCTGGAAGAGGCGGTAAAAAGGGCGAATAAAATCCCCCCCGTTCGGGGGGGAATAAAAGGGGGGGTTAATCCCGCTGAAACTGCAATTCTGAATTTAAAAGTATGTGATCCCGCCTGTGGAAGCGGACACTTCCTCGTTGCCGCCGCTCACAGAATGGCGAAACACCTTGCCTCGGTGAGAACCGGCGACGAGGAGCCTTCCCCGGAAGAAACACGACATGCGTTGAGGGATGTCATCGGCAGGTGTATCTATGGTGTTGACATAAACCCCATGTCTGTTGAATTGTGCAAGGTGAGCCTGTGGATGGAGGCGATGGAGCCTGGGAAACCCCTCTCATTTCTGGATCATCACATCAAATGTGGAAACAGTCTTATTGGGACAACTCCCGTCCTTATAGAAAACGGCATTCCCGATGATGCTTTCAAGCCCATTATCGGGGACGACAAGAAATTCTGCCGGGAGTATAAAAGTCAGAACAAAAAAGAACGTGAGACTTATGGAAAAGATTATGAGGGACAGTTGGAAATGTTCGGCAGGGGGAAAGATTTTAAACCCTGGGAACACCTGGGAAATTTTGCATCAGCGATGATGAAACTCGACGACATTGATGACAGCAGTATAAAAGGGGTTCACAGAAAAGAAGAACGGTATGAAAAATTGGTTAAATCCACCGGATATATATTCGGAAAACTCCTCGCCGACGCGTGGTGCGCCGCTTTCATGTGGAAGAAGAAAGAGACCGATGATCTTCCATATCCAATAACAGAAGATATATTCCGCCGGATAGAGCGAAACCCCCATTCATGCCCCAAATGGATGAAAGAGGAAATAAAGAAGCTTTCAGATCAATACCAGTTCTTCCACTGGCATCTTGAATTCCCCGATGTATTCCGCCCTGATGTCTCCAATCCCGATACCTCCAATAACGGGAACGTAGCTCAAGGCTTCAGCCTTGATGTCACCCAACCCAAAACCTCCAATAATGTGAACGTAGCTCAAGGCTTCAGC
Organism: Vulcanimicrobiota bacterium; assembly: GCA_021107945.1. Taxonomy (GTDB): domain Bacteria; phylum Vulcanimicrobiota; class JAJTBE01; order JAJTBE01; family JAJTBE01; genus JAIORV01. The sequence goes on from JAIORV010000131.1 coordinate 21,142, forward strand.
CCTGCCGTCACCCACCCGGAAAGTGTCATTGCGAGGAGCAAAGCGACGAAGCAATCTCATAATAACCCCACCGGATGGAACGGGGGTTTTGATGTTGTACTGGGAAACCCGCCTTGGGAGAGGATCAAACTCCAGGAAAAAGAATGGTTTGCCAATCGGAGACTTGATATAGCCGCGGCAAGGAATGCATCCGTGAGAAAGAAAATGATACAAGCCCTTGCGTGGGAGGATCCAGCTCTATATAAAGATTTTCAGGACCACAAGAGAAAATCCGAGGGAGACAGCCATTTTGTAAGAAACTCCGAAAGGTATCCATTATGCGGCAGGGGAGATATAAATACATATACGATATTTGCGGAGCTAAACCGCTCGATGATTAACGCTATGGGAAAAGTAGGATGCATTGTCCCATCGGGCATCGCCACCGATGATACGACTAAATACTTCTTCCAGGATCTTATGAATAAGAAGTCCTTGGTGAGTTTGTATGATTTTGAAAACAGGAAGGGAATTTTTGTGGGAGTTCACAGAAGCTACAAATTTTGCCTTCTTACATTGACTGGCACAGACCATCCCAATGATGGAGGTACAGAATTTATCTATTATGCCATAGACACCCATGATTTGATGGATAAGAGAAGGGTATTTTCACTTTTGGCAAAGGATGTTGAATTAATTAATCCGAATACAAAAACATGTCCCATATTCAGGAGTAAAAGGGATGCCGAACTAATTAAATCCATTTATAAAAAATTTCCTGTTTTAATTCGTGATGAGTATCCAAAGGAGAATCTCTGGAGAATCTCTTTTAGAAGAATATTTGATATGAATAAAAGAGAGGTTGTAGGTAAATGTAAACAAATATTTGAAGATGCCTGCATAAAAATGTATGAAGCAAAATTACTCCATCAATTTAATCACAGATGGGGAACTTATCAGGAAACCAAGGTGGTTGGCATAAGTAAAAATCAACTGATCGATCCCCTTTTTGAGATAGAACCAAGATACTGGATTGATAGATATGAAGTAGACTTAAGGTTAGAACGATTGTATATGAAAAAATGGATTTTTGGGTATCGGGATATTTCAAATGTTACTAATGAACGGACTCTTCTTGCAACCTTAATACCATATTCCGGTACAGACTTTTCTATCAGAGTGATAGTCGGTATTGACAAACACAAAGCAATTTGCCTCCTATCCAACTTGAATTCTTTCATGTTGGATTATATTGTTAGACAAATGATGGGGGGATTGCATCTCTCTGACTATATTATTAAACAGGTGGCAATAATTCCACCCAATTATTACAACAAAAATATAGAATGGCTAATATGTGGTTCTTTATATAAATGGCTTTTCTATAGGGTATTAGAACTAATATATACTTCGTGGGATCTAAAAGTCTTTTCAGATGATTTAGATTTTTCTGGTCCACCATTCAAATGGAACGAACAACGCCGATTCCTCATCCGTTGCGAACTTGACGCCGCATATTTCCACCTTTACGAAATTAACCGTGAAGACCTCGACTACATTATGGAAACATTCCCCATCGTAAAACGAAAAGACGAGAAAAAATACGACTCCTTCTACGCAAACATTCCATTTGTGAAGGAATGCTGTGAAAAATATCAAAATCCCGAGAAGGGCGAAGTATCAAATGGAGATGCCATAAAACATGGGGAATCACCCGATGAAGTCGGCACAAAATACGCCACAAAAGCAGTAATACTTGAGATATATAACCGAATGAAAAAAGCGATGGAGACAGACATCCCATATCAAACCGTCCTCAACCCACCCCCTTCGGATCCGTCGGTTGCGCATTCAAAAAAAGGAGTTGAGATTGATCATACCTAATTTCGACATAACGGCATGGTACATAAATTTACGAAGGATTTTTGAGGTTACTGATACATCTCCTGCCAGTCAATTCCTTAATCAAAATTAGACTCAGAATGACCATCTAAGAAATCTGGCCGAGTTCTCTGCCTATAAAGATGTATTAATAAAATGGGCGGTGGAAAAAGAGGTCAAACCAATTGCTGAGTTAATTCTCAGGAACCAACTCAGGCCAGGCATCTTCTTTACACACAATGGCGCATTCTTTTGTAAAGGATTGAGCAAATTCTCGAACGGCTATCCTGAAATAATTCCTCCTGACAAGATGCCCAGAATTCGGTTGAAATTATCCATCTCAGGTCTCGATTACGCTTTGTATCTCCCTTATCATCCATCTCATTTGACGAGTGCATCGGCCCGGAGTGAGTTGTCAGGGAAGAAGAGGCTCTTTGTTCTAGGGCTTGTTACGAATATAGATGAAAGCTCCATTGAGGCAAAACCCTATATAATTGGAAATCTGATAGCTCAAGGGAAGGATCTACTCGCTTGGGAGAATACATTGTGGCAACGACAGAGAGAAATTTACTTTGACGAAATTGATAACTTCTCACGAGCAAAGAGCTTGGCGGAGAGAAGAATAGGCTATAAGGAATTAGGGGTCTTGAAGAGTATTTCTGAAAAAGAAATCAAGAATGCCTTCGCAGAAATCATAAATGAACCCACAGTTCCGAAGGATTGGGCTGGCGAGAAATCAGATCTTTTCTCGACCATGGTTAGAATAGGAGGCAAGAATTACTCTACTGCTTTTGTTCTTAAAGGGCCATCAAAGTTTCACCCAATGAAAATGAGTGATTTGGGCAAGAATGGCGATCAAATAGTCAGGCTTTACGATGAACCCGCTGAATTATTAATTCTGCAGCATTGCCATACAATCGAGAATCCGGTGAGAGTAATGATGCGTGCATTTGCAGAGAACATAAGGAGACCCAGAATGTTCTGTCTCATTGATGGATTTGCAACTCTGAGAATTTTGAAGGCATATAAGAAATGCGGACAGAAGCCTGACGATGATTGAACATTCAAAGAGAGGTGGATTATTGTGATCAAGAATGCGCTCTATTATCCATACATATATTTTCAGGACATCAATTGGCTGAAGGCTATGGCATTATTCTATGACAGGATTTATAGAATTGTCCCCCCTCAAATGGAAGTAGATGATAGGGAAGAAATCAAACCATTCCACAGCGATCATAAGATTTTTTGTGAGATTAGCCCGATCCCTTATTCGGAAGAAGCTTCAAGGATGTTTCTGGAAAAAATGCGAAACTGGAAAGCTGCATCACTCCATTTTGCTGGAGAAAAACATATTGACATTCACTTATCAAAAATTAGCAAAGACGTTGGCAATCTATTTAAAGAACTGGGATATAAGACAAGTGATTATTGGGTAAACCTTCCCGAAAGGATTGCCTCAAATTATATGCTTTACCTCGCCACCGTTATTTCAGAAAAGAACAAGTTATCATTATTGACGGATAAATTGGCCCCCTGGACGGCCACCAACTATTTCATTTATGATGGGCAGTTTGACGAATTTTCCTTGGATATTAATAGCGTATCAGAATCCAATAATCCATTGTATTTCTTCACTTTCGTCCTACATGAATTGATTCCAGCCAATATTTCCGACATACCCATTTCGAGTATCCTGGAATTCCGCAAGAGAAGACAAGATGAGATGGCTCAATTGAGGAATGCAATTTCGGTTGTTTATAATAGTCTTCAGGAAATACAGGATCGTGGTGTCTTGACAGATAGAATTAATGACTCCATCTCTGATGTCAGGAAGGCGGTTGATGAATATAAGAAGAGTGCTGATTTATTGAAAGCGAGGGGATGGAAGGGGAGTTTATTAATGGGATTACCGGCTTCCGTTGGTCTGGCAACGCTTTTTGGGGGTTCAAATCCTCAGTTAATTATACTTGGCGCTGCGGGATTTGCGATTAACGCTGTCTATTCCTTCTACAATACCAAGCGAGAATTAAGAGAACTCGCGCGGAAGAATCCATATTCTTGCTTAGCGATGATGGGAAGGGACTTTGGAAGGTATGCTGGGCAGCGGAGGGGCAGGAGTATAGACTTCCACGTCATAGATTATTTAAAGAGATTTATTGGCAGTTAGATGTTTGATGAGTCTGCTGTTCTTTTGTGCAGAATTAAATACAACCAATCCGATTTCAATGGGAACGAATGGCGAATAAATTGATTGGATCGTGGTAACTTCCCTATCGTCAAACGAAAAGACGAAGCAAAATATAACACATTCTATGCAAACATCCCGTTCGCAAAGGAATGCTGTGAGAAATACAAAAACCCGGAAACAGGAGAAACCGCAACGGGACAAAACACAAGACAAGAGAAATTACCCGGTAAAATCGGCACTGGACACGCGCCCAAACAAGTATTATCAAATGCGGGAGTCAGCACAAAATACGCCACAAAAGCCGTCATCCTTGAAGTCTATGACCGCATGAAAAACGTGATGGAAACCGGCATCCCATATCAGACTATTCTCAACCTACCCCCGGCCGATCCGTCCATTGCTCACCAGGACAACAGGGATAAACGGCAAGAGATTTAGTATAATAGGATCACTAAAAGCGAGGTACTTATAAATGAGTAGTGAAAGAATGAGCTGGAGAAAGCTATTGTCCAAAAAGACATTGAGTCTGAAAAGTGAAGATGGGCAAGAAGAATCAGATTTCTATAGAGACATACAGAGTATCGTTTTTTCTTATGCTTTTCGCAGAATGCAAAATAAAACCCAGCTTCTGCCAGTTCCTGAATTGGATTTTGTGCATACCAGATTAACGCACAGCTTGGAGGCATTCTGTATCGGAAGAGAGTTGGGAAGGGAAGTGGGAAAGGTAGTTGTTGAAATAGAAAAAGATAAACTCAAAGATTTTACACCAGATAGTTTTGCAAATATCGTGGGGGCCGCTTGCCTTGCGCATGACATCGGTAATCCTGCGTTTGGGCATTCCGGGGAAGATGCTTTCAGGGACTTTTTTAAGTATAATGATTCTGGAAAAGATATAATTGAGAATCTCAATGATTATCAAAAGAATGACTTCTTATACTTTGAAGGAAACGCACAAGGCTTTAGAACATTGAATAAAGAAGATAAAATACTCCCCAAATTAACCTGTGCAACATTAGCCTCTTTCATAAAGTATCCAAGAGAATCAAGACACATTGAATCTGAAAATAGAAAAAGAAAAGATCAGAATAAATTTGGCTTTTTTCAGACTGAAAAAGATTTATTTATAAAATTGGTAAAAGAGGTCGAATTAATAAAACTTGGCCGAAACGATACATTGGCTTATTGCAGACATCCGCTTGCTTATCTTGTTGAAGCTGCAGATGATATATCCTATAAGATGTTTGATATTGATGACGGCTTCAGACTCAGACTTTTTAATTTGGATGAACGTATTAATGGTACCGATGAGTCTCTTAAAGAATCACTTGAAAAAATAATCAAAGCAGGCGGGAAGATTCCAGATGAGAAAAAGGAAAAGTTGAATGATGAAAAAGACATTCTTGCATATCTCCGTTCAAAATCAATTGAAAGTTTGATAAAGCAGATTGAAAAGGCATTCATGGACAATTACGATAAAATAATGGAAGGAGAATTTGAATGTGATTTAATGGAAAAAATTTCATCGAAAAAAGAAGTTGAGAACTTGGATAAGATCGCCAAAGAAAAAATTTATAAATATTTTCCCGTATTGGAAATTGAAGCTGCAGGCTTTAAAACAATCGGTGGGTTACTTGAGGCATTTCTAAAAGCTGTAATCAAAAAAGATTCAAGATATTCAAGAAAAGTAAAAGAAATGATTCCACCTGAATATGATATAGATAATGGAGGCGACTATAAAAAAGCAATGAAAATTGTTGATTACATATGCGGCATGTCCGATGATTATGCGATTTCACTATATAAAAAAATTCATGGAATTTCATTACCTCGTTTATATTAATCCTGAGGTGAAGCATAATTCCAAATTTGCGAAATCAAGGGCGAATCATCAACCGGATGCACAACAAGACAAGAGAAATCAATCGACGGAAACGGCATAAAATACGCCACATAAGCCGTTCTTTTTGAGAAGGAATTTACATTACTGGGAACTTGAGCGAGAAACTTATATGTTGGCGTTTAAGAATTTCTATCTCACCAGGCAAAAGTCTAATCTGGGTTCAATAAATCAAACCCTTTACCGCGAACGATCCTGAGTTCAGTATCCCCAGCATTGCCTGTCGGCTTCGCACTGATAACGCCAAGCCATGGATAATCCTTAAGGTAGGAATCAAGGATCATATAACCCCAAATTGGACCCCGCATATCAATGCAAGCTCCACGCCCATCAGTCGATTCTTTAAAGTCTTCAATATTAGCATCTAGCAACTCAATCAGTTGCGCGGGCGAAAACAATCCATTAGATATTATTTTGAAGCGCTTTGCCGCTACACAAGGTGTGTCAACTTTTAAATTTAATATTGAATTTAGATTATAGTTACCCAGGATTTCTTTGTTCCCATTATCAAATTCCTTATATATATAATCTCCAACTTTAATAGTGGCATTATCGGCATTCTCATCAGCATAACAAACCACATAAGCGTCGATAGACGGACAATACACCGCAATATATCTGAATTCCTTAAGATAATCCGCAAGCATAAGATATGTCCAGGCAGGCCCGCCCATATTGATAAGGATCCCAAAATCAGATGGATTTTCCTTTAATGTTGGATCATTTTCTACCAGATTTTTAAATTCCAACGAAAGAAGATTGGATTTCTTTTTAAGAATTCTACGAATTTCTATTGCATCTTTAGTCAACCCGTTTTCTTTAACTTTTATCTTGCTAACTCTGTCATTATCAAAAATTGTGTTTTCATCAATTACTGCATTTGAAAGATCAACGCCCATTAGATCCGCTTCCGTCAAATTCGCACCGGATAAATCAGTTTTAAATATAATTGCATCTTTTAATCGCGCTTTCATCAATTTGGCATTCTGAAGTTTTGCCTTGGATAAATCACTGCCCTCTAAATATGCTGAAGATAAATCGGCGCCGGTAAGAATCGCAGATTTTAATTTTGCCCCGTTAAGCTTTGCAGCCTTTAAATTTATTCCGGCAAGTTCAAGACCGCTCAGGTTTGCTTTTGACAAATCGGCCCCGGACAGATTTGTTCCACCAAACTCCGCCTTGCTAAGATCGGCATTCATAAATTCCGCCCTGCAAAGATTTGCTCCAAGGAATTCTGTGCCTTCCAAGCTGGCGGTTTTGTGACGATCGTCTCTATCTCCAAATACTGCGCCTGATAAATTTAAACCGGACAAATCCAGTCCGTTAAGAATTGCCCCCCTGAAAGATGCACCTTTGAGTTTTATGTTATCAAATTTTGCACGTCTGAGGTCAAGTTTGTCCAGGGTTGCCCCGGTCAAGTTAACTGATTTTAAATTAGCGCCATTTAAGTCAGCGGAAGTTAAATCCGCTGCCGTGAGGTCTGTTCCAGAGAGATTTGCGCTATTTAAATTAGCGGAAGTTAAATCAGCCGCCGTAAGATCTGCTCCTGAGAGATTGGTGTCAATTAATACAGCCAATCTTAAATTCGCTCCCGATAGATTTGCTCCACCAAACTTCGCCTTGCTCAGATCGGCACTCATAAACTCCGCCTTGCATAGATTGGCATTCATAAACTCCGCCTTGTAAAGATTTGCTCCAAGGAATTTTGTACCTTCCAAACTGGCGGCTTTGTGATGATCGTCTCTATCTCCAAATACTGCGCCTGATAAATTTAAACCGGACAAATTCAGCCCGTCAAGAATTGATCCCCTGAAAGATGCATCTTTCAGTATTGTTCGATCAAATGTTGTATTTCTGAGGTCAAGTTTGTCCAGGGTTGCCCCGGTCAAGTCAACTGATGTTAAATCAGCGGAAGTTAAATCAGCCGCTGTAAGATCTGCTCTTGAGAGATTGGCACCTATTAATTCAGCGGAAGTTAAATCAGCCGCCGTGAGGTATATTCCTGAGAGATTGGCGCCTATTAATTTGGGTGCACATGTTTCCTGTCAAAAATATTTATTACTATTCAGATCCCACCATCATGTCGTCCTGAACGGAATACGATCTCTTAATTTACTGGATAAGCTTTGGTAAGACCTATCCCCGAACCCTTCGCTCCGCTCGAGGGCAAGCTCCGTGAAGGAACGGATTTTACTTACCTCCGATGTATAAATCAGCGAAGGATCTCCTCTCCCGGGTTCTTCTCACAACAATCATTCATATTAATACTTGCTCCTCCATGCCACGGGGGTTGAGATTCTTCGCTGTGTTAATCCTCGTAGATCAAGATAATCCCGTCTTTGAGAAAATCATAGAAGTAAAGCTCTTCTCTCGTGATCCGCTCAGAAGGACATGCTCAAGTCTTTCTTGATCCGCTCAGAAGGACAAGAATTCCTGGGGGATTGAATAATTACGCCTGAACCTTTGACAAAAAGTAAATGCACACATATGATTTTATACCGATAGATCCTGAAACAAGTTCAGGATGACGAATTCAAGCCGTTTCTTTTAATAATGCATAAGTCCTGTTGAATGAAACCATGCCTCATGATAAAGGTTTGAAAAAGAGTGAAAATGATATATCTGATTGAGCCTACTTGACAAGTTTTACAGGGACAATATATTTGGTGTTTGCTCGTACAAAACAGTATTTTCCTTTAGAAATTTCAATCATAATCCAGGGCTTTTTATTACGGTCTCTTAAAAAGATAATTCCCCTGTTACCTCTTGTGGCGTTCAGAATGGAACCCTTCCGGAATCTAGCTGCTATTGGCCACTGAGCGACATTGCTCTTTGGCCATGCAACTCTTGGGTCTTCCCAATTAACTGGAAAATTTGTCGCAAGCCTTCCATTAAGGCCATTCCGGTCATTGTCAACAACTTTCCAGTATCTGTGTGATCTGGGAATAACAAAATCCCCTTTTTTATCTGGAGTCGGGAATGTATATCCGTGGTCTTGAGCGCCTGCAATAGAATTTGCCGTTAAAAACAGCAAAAACATAATGATAAAAAAAATGGATGCTTTATTTTTCATATTGTCCTCCTGATAAATGGATTATTACAAACTCAAGGAATACCGGGGATCTGAATAAATACGTGTTTTATATTCATTTCGCAGGGAATTTTCTGGATTCACGTGATGTATTGAGGGTTCTCTATGTTGCAGGAGTTCCCTGTCCTGTTTTTCCAGTCTTGCTAATAATCACCATAGTCCCTGCCTTGCAATTGACTCTTTCCAGACTCCAGCTGACCGGGAGTAAACGAGAATTGATTATGAATATAGAGACCCCATTGTGCAGCAAGATCTTCCAATCTCTTCAGAGTAGTCTTTCCCCATACATTTATTTCATCAGGATTATTCTCTTCCGGTTCCTTAGGCAATGTGTCTAAATATTGAATTAATTGATAATGCTCAAGATTCTTGAATTCAAAATTGAAGAACTGCAGACTCCAAGTGGGGTCATAGTGCAACTTTCCTTTTCTTACCCACAAATGAGGCGTAGGTCCGTTCAAATTAGGATTCCAGGCAAATCCAGGGACTATATGCCAATCATCTTCGCCTTTCTCACGCATTGCCTTTACAACACATATACTATTGTCTTGGCAATGAAAAGCTGGCAGTCCTTCTTGGGAAAAACATTGTTTCTTAAATAATGTCGGATATTGTTTCTTCCCATAATCCATAACAAATTCAGGTGCTTTCAGAACCTTCACTTGTCTCAGGAATCCTTTTTCCACCAATTCATCAATAGTCACGTGCATTCTTCCTCATTCCTTCACCAAAACGCTAATTTTGATAAATAAATAAAGTAGAGAGCCGGCGTAGTAGCATTGCTCTATCTCCTGAGGCCTACTCTACTCAATTTTCCTAAGTTTATATAATAAAAAACCCTATCTCAACTAATTGCTACCGGAACTATCACGCCCACTTCTTGTGCCACGGGAGTATAAATATCTACTTTCTGTTCAGGAGTTCTTATTGTAACTATCAAGGAATATCGTGCCTTGCTTTCACATTTGCCGAGATAGGCTCTCTCCCGCCACCAGCCAACAATAGGGACAACAGCAATATAGTGTGATTCTGCCAGATCTGCCGCTATTCCTTTCCAGATATCAGAATGGATAGATCCTTTATCACGGCCTTTACTTCCGATTACCCAACGGTCAGATGCGCTTTTTGTTTTCAGGTGCCCTTCATCTTCATCCCTTGCTTCAGCGTTAATTCTCTTAATGAATTGTTCCCGTTTTTCCGTAGGCGAATTTATTTTGAAACGCAACGCATATGAGGGATAACGATAACGATCTTTCCATCCTATTTCACCTGGACCGGGTTCAATGAAATATGACAAAGTGACTCTCATTTCAACTTCTGCATCTTGCAATTCTCTGAGAATTTCTATTGGCCAAGGTAGATCATAGAGATGCATATCCCGCGTTCTGTTCTTTTCATAAGGTTGAATTTCTGCTTGAGATATCAATGTAAGAGAATTCATCGCACTATATAATGCTCTCTCTAAATTCGGTACACCATATCCACAGGCACGTAGTACATCCCTTAGTTGAGTTTTAGAGTCACCCTTAGCAAATTGACTTTTTAATGCATCCGTCCATTCGGCAGAATGTACGACGAGAGCACGAATCGTTTCAGGCCAGTAGTCAGGGTAGCGAATTTGAATTTGCGCAGCAAAGTGTGCGCCCTGTGCCGCTGCGGCGCTTGTCATATTAAAGCTTTCAAATAACCGGGCTTGTGGCTGATAATTCGTTGAAAGAAGAGAAAGATCATCACACTCCGATGAAAATTCATGTTCTTTAACTGCCGCATTTCCGCCTTCCATAACTATTTCTGGTTTGATAGGCCATTTATTATCCCAAGTCAATGAAGTAGTAGAGAAGGGCGAAAGTTGGTTTACTTGTGCAATTGGCAAATAGCCTTTGAGGGTTGGATCGGTTATCGTCGTTAATTGTGTATAAGCTCCAACGGTAAGCGCATTCCATGACTGAGCCGGATCGTGCACAGAATCTGTGATTTGATTATCTGGATAATTTGATAACTGATTGAAATCGGTTATATTACCGGCACTAACCACCATGAGTCGTTTTGTCCCATCATCGACACCAGAAGTTATCTGATCTAATGCTCCTGACCAGGAAGAAGGTTTTCCTCTGTCCCGATTATCAGAAGCAGTAACTGCCATACAACAAATACGCTTTCGGTCTGGTGCTTGAATTTCAGCAAGACTTACGCCTTGAGAGGTAATATAGCCCCAAAGTTCAGGTTTATTTTTCCCTCTCCCTTCCGGTGGGAGAATCTTAACGGACTCAAGCATGTGATTTATGAATATAGGTCCTTGACCGGAAAGATGTTCTGCAAGATTTCCATAGCCAGAAATTCCAGCCATTAAAGTGCCATGACCATAATGGTCGTGACTCCCCCATAGAGGATCAAAACTCTGGCAATCAGCACTGTCCAGTATGGGAGAAATCAAGGGATGCCCGTTGTTTACCCCTGTATCGAGAATGCAGACTGAAACTAAAGACTCCCTATTCACCTGCAGGCGTTCTATAATATCTTCAGCCCACTTTGCCTGCTCCCGATTCGGCATCTCAGTCCAGAATGTTGTCGTATCTTTTGCTTTGCGGAACCCAGCAATATCATCAGAGAGCCGGGTTAAATCTGCAAGTTGCTCATTATTAACAAATACCAGTTTAACCGCTCGCTCTGGGAATATAATATAATTCAATTTTGAAACTATATTCAGATCGTCAATAAGTTTCTCAAGACGTTTAATAACATCAGGTTTATCATCTTTAACCGCCCGCTCTGGAAATATAACATCAGGATTATCATCGCGGAGCCAGACTTCGCACCATTGCGGTTTTTCATCTGGGATGAGTGAGTGATCATCATGCCAAAATGATTCAATAAAAAGAGCTTTACGTATATCGGCAATACTATTAATTAAATTTGCATTTTTAGGTTTTCCGGGAATCTTCAGTCTCACTCCCACAACTGTAGGCAAAATTGAACGGGTAAACGGGTAAATCTTCGATGAATGCTTTCTCCAGATTTTTTTAAGTCCACGAAACTCATTCAAAAAAGAGGGGGGGTTGAATAAATATGGTTTTCCCGTTTCACTTTCCTTTCTGGCGTATTCTTTTATTTTATTAAAGAAGTATTGTTTTTTTTCTTTATTAACAAAAACTGTTGCAAAGGTAACGGGCAGTTCTTCAAATTCATCAGTTTCTTCATTTCTTATAAGTTCCTTTTCGACACGGATATTACACAACCTGATTTTTTTTGACAGCATATCCTCAAGACTTTTTGTCACTAAGTCGTATCCGGGAGAACCTCGAAATTCAAGATAGACTCCCTGTCTGACTACATGGCTTACAACAAACTCACTCTCCGCTTCTCTCCATGCCTGTTCAAGCTGTTTTTTTAGAAAAGCAGCATGCCTTCGCCTCCCTATCTTGGGAATCGGTATCTGCTTACGTGCTCCTCCTTGAGAAATGCTGGTAAACCCCCGTCTTTTAGGAGGTTTAGGAAGTAATATATGAGGTAAATTCTCTTGTGGCATCATATCTCACCTCTTAAACCTTTGAGGGCTTCCTGTCGATTGCGAATTACTTTGAGTAACGAGGTTGCATTGACTTTCGTAATATCGTTAAGGATAGCAGTTTTTATTGAGTCTTTACAGGCGTGGTCAATTTCAGCGTGGCTTAAACCTTCACTATTAGAAAGCACCGTTTTCCAAGCGAACTTTCTTTCTTTGAATGTCCCCAGCACATTCTCGATCAAGCGTTTCCGGTCATCCTTGTCCGGGGCCCTATAATAAAGAACATCATCAAATCGGCGAAAAAGTGCCCGATCTAACAGTTTTGGATTATTAGTAGCTGCAATGATTATACTATCAGATGTATCCTGCTCGATGAATTGCAGAAATGCATTGAGGACACGCCGCATTTCACCCACATCGTTATCCATGGAGCGTTCACCGCCAATTGCGTCAAATTCATCAAATAGATAAATTCCAGGGGACTGTTGCATAAGATCAAAAATCTGACGCAATTTAGCACTGGTTTCACCCATAAACTTGGTTACCAGGCGATCTACCTGGATTGTATTCAGGGATAGATGAAGTTCTTTAGCAAACACCCGAGCAGTCATAGTCTTTCCGGTCCCTGGAGGTCCAATTAACAATAGTTTACGGCGATGTGAGAGACCATAAGATTTAAGTTTCTCCTGCTGCCTATACTCATGAATGACCTGATGAATTCGTTCCATAAGTAAGTCCGGTATAACAAGGGATGCCTTCGAAATCTGTGGCTCCTCAGTTAAAACTAAACCTTTTAAATCCTGTGGAAATGATAAGATACGTGGACCCTTTTTTTTACGCTCAGTATCTATAATCTGCCGAATATCGTGAGCTAAGGCAGCATGCCCCTGCTTAGCCTCATGAGCTGCAACCTGCAATGCCATAGTGTAAAATCGCTCCGACTGCTCACTAAAATGTGAGCGGATGAGGGATTTTAGTTGAGCTGCAGTAGCCATTTTAGCGCCTCCGGTTTTAAGATTAAAAAGGATAAATCTTTTATCCCTTCATCTTCAGTCTATTACTCCAAATTTATCTCATTGTCTTTTACTTTTTATTTAAAAGTATCTCACTCAACATAATCGAGATGGATCACAAATAGCACTTTTCCGAATAATTAAAAAACATTGCAGACACTTCAACAAGGTTAATGCATTGCTTTTCTAAATCCAAATTAAAGGAGATACTTTGATAGATGTGAACAACGAATTATTTATTCTGCTACATGCTTTAAATTCGATGTATTCAACCACTTTTCCCTCTTTTTTATTCAAGCCATCAATAAAACCATTTTCTCAGAAAACAAAAAAATCAGGCATTGGAAAGCAGGCGCTATGAAAATACTTCGGTATATTGGTTCACCGACTTTTGGACTTGGACTTCCGTGGAAATACCCAATTTAAACCTACCTGTTTTTTGGGATTATATATACTTCCCTTTTCAAAAAGATTGCGGCAATGGCTCCGGCGAAGGAGAAAAATCCCAGGGATTCAAATCCCGCATGGAAACCGCCCAAATAATTCACTGAAAGCCCGGAGAGACTGGAGCCGAGAAAACATCCGAGCATCATTGCCGTCATTATAATGCCATATCCCATATTGAGTTGACGAATGGGAATGACCCGGGGGACGAGGATATAAACCGGTGTTATTATCACTCCCGCCGAAATAGTGAAAAATATCAAGTCCAATGACAGTGGGATCTCCTTTATGGGAATTAAAATGAGCCATATTCCCTGAAACAGGCAGCCGCCAATGATAAGAATTTTTGCCATATTCCAGTGAGAAGTGAGAAGACCCGCAACGGGAGAAAGGAAAAGCGTTCCCCATAGTACGGCGGAAAGCATTAGTCCAATAACCGGGATGGAGAACTTCTGCGCCGTAAAATATGATGGAGCAATGGTAACATAGCCCATGGTTGACATATTTGCAAACAAGATAATAAGTCCAAGAATCCATATCGGGCTATTCAATGGAGGGATCTCGAATTTATGAGAGTCCGGTTTTTGTTCTTCTTTTCCATGTAAAAAGAATATGGACATAATTAACACTAAAGAAGTGAATATGGCAGGAATCCAGAACAACCTGAAGGGTCCGATGATATTCCCGATCTGTCCAAAAAAGCTGAGAGTAACTATGGACCCCAGGGGCAGTGCCGTATTGAAAATTCCCATTGCCATTCCCAGGCTCTTGCCTTTAAAATAGGAGGTCACTATTCCGGGCAGGAGAACCGATATGCAGATACAACCGATTCCCGATATTAGTCTGCTCAGGTAAAGGACATTATACCCCAGTTTTGTTGTAAATAATGCAGCGCCGAGGATCATAAGAACATAACCCGCAAAAATCAAGGTTCGCTTGCCCCAGCGATCTGCAAGCATCCCCCCCGGAAGGGAAAGAAAAATGCCCGGAATTGAAATTGCTCCCATGAGAAAACCCAGCTTGCCAAAATCAATGTCAAGAGCTTTTTGAATTGCATGGCTAACCGGCGTCAGATCCTGGATTGTGATCGCCATTGACGCCATTCCAAGACAGCATAGAGTTAGAATAAGCCATTTCTTGTTACTATTGTTTTCCATATTCCCTCAATTCCATGTAATTGGGATCATATCCTGAAATTGGCAATTTATTGACAATTAACAATGTAAAACAATCCAAATATAAAATTGGAAATCATCAAAATCAAGACCTGACCTCATACTTGAAATATTGCTAACCCCCTGCAATGTTGAGAGCCTCTTCAATGGAGATATTTTCGTGAATGAGGCGACTCATAGCAGTCACCATATTATATGGAGTCGGGCCTCCCCAGACATTTCTGCCCATTGCAATTCCGGCGCCTCCCGCATCGATTGAATCCTTTATCATCCGGAACAGTTCCTGCAATGAATCCATTTTTTCTCCTCCCAGGATGACAATCGGTGCCGGGCAACCTTTCACCATTTTATGAAAGTCCTCTTTATTTCCGGGGTAATGTGTTTTTACCAGGTCGGCTCCGGATTCAAAGGCAGCCCTGCAAGCAATTGAAAGGGATTTGCCAAGCCCCATTTCCTTTGCTCTTTGTCCAGTCGCCATAACTTCCACCAGGAGGGGCATGCCCCAGTTTCGGCATATATCACCTATCTTGGAGGCTTGCTCAATAAACTGTCCTTCCTTTTGATGACCGAATTTTATGGTAACCGCTACTCCATCGGCTCCAAGTTTCAGGGCAGTATCCACGCTTGATATTATGCGATCTTCAAATTGAGCGGGATCTGTGAGAAGTGTGAATCCTCCCGATATTCTCAGTATAATCCCCATATCCCGTCTAACACTCTCTCTGCCTTTCTCCAACATCCCCCTTGTAACAAGAAGCGCGTCCGCTCCACCGGAAGCTATTTTCTCGATGATCTCTGAGGGATTCTCAAGATTCGCCATAGGCCCGGCAATGGCCGCGTGATCGATAACGACAATAAATGCGCGTGAGTCTTCACGAAAAATCCTTTTAAGTCTCAGACATTTTCCCGTTTCCATATATCGCCTCCTAATTCAACTTTGACAGGGCAATGAATGTATCTTTGAGGGATGGATAAAGTCCTTCATAAGTCTCCTGGAGTCCGGAATATAACCGATGATTTTCCTGTTTGGGGACATATTCCCGGGAAAATTTAACCAGATTCTCTGCGGCATCGACTATACTATCAAATATTCCAGCTCCTTTTCCAGCGATTATTGTCAGGCCCAGGATTTCTCCATCAGTAATCTCCGGGACTTTTACCACAAGTCCTGTCACATCGGCTTTTATCTGGTTCCAGAGAGGACTGTCCGCCTGACCTCCACAGATTCTGATTTCACCGGGGGTTACCCCATTGGATTTGAAGATACGAATTATTTGATTTATTCCAAAGGCCACTCCCTCAAGTATTGCCCTTGTAAAATCTTCTTTCGTATTTCGCAGCGAAAGTCCCACAAATGAACCCCGCGCATATGGATCCCACCAGGGAGTTCTTGCGCCGGAAAGATAGGGGAGAAATAATAACCCGTTGGAGCCGGGGGGAGAAGATGATGCTTTTTTCAGAATCTCTTCATATGAGACGTTTTGGCCATAAAAGAGATCCTTATGCCACTGGAGAGCTTTTCCCGTAGTGGACATCAGTCCGGCCACGCTGAATTGCCCCTCTGCGATGGGATGCGGCACGGAGAACAGTCCCTGATCGTTGATGGATTTGTCCCAGCAAAGGTCCACGCCCTGGGAGGTTCCCGCCCTGTCGCAGATCCGGCCCTTCCTGAGGGTGGCTGTGCCAACCAATACCTCGACAAAATCGGCTCCTCCCGTTCCTGCGAATACCGGTGAACCGGCGGGTATATCGGTAAGCCTGGAAGCCTCGGATGTAACCTCTCCCAGGTACTCTCCCATTTTTATAAGAGGAGGGAGTAAATCCCTGTCAATTCCTGCCGCGGAAATCTCCTTGTCACCCCAGGGATTTAGCGGCTCCGATGAAATGGAGGCCCTGATTTTACCGGTCAGTTTATAACTCACATAGTCCACCGGCTGGCAAAACCAACGAATTTTTTTATAAATTTCCGGTTCATTGTTCTTTATCCATAGCGCCTTGGGTATCAACCGGGCCGGATCTTCCTTTCCACCAATCCGGGAAGAAATAAATTTCGCTTCCTGAACCGCCCGCTCGTCAAGCCACAAAAGCGCTGATCTTACCGGGTTTCCCTTCTCATCCAGAGCCACCAGCGAAGGACCCTGGCTTCCTATACAAATCCCTCCGACTTCTCCAACGGTTGTTTTCAAAGCGCATTCTTTGAGAACCGTCCGCACAGCTCTCCACCAGTCCTCCGGATCGGTGGTGGCGGCCCCGGCGCATTCCTGCGAAGAGAGGGCATAAGAAGACTTCGCCTGGCTGATTAGCTCCTCGTTGCCTGAAAAAATCCCGCCCTTTGTCTGGGTTGTTCCAATGTCGATTCCAATGAGTGTATTCATACTTCCTCCGTCATTCCATTTCAATAATTACCCGATATGTCGAAGGGTCAAGGGACGCTTTAATTGCATCATTTATTTCGTTGAGCTTGAATGTGGCGGAAATGAGAGGTGAGAAATTCATTGACCTGGAATTCTGAAAGCCCACCGCCTTGAAGAAATCTTTTTCGGTCTTGCTCTCAGTTCCCGTAATCTTAATCTCTTTGTAATGAATTATATTCGGATCGATGCATAACTCAATGGCGGGATAATTGGCCGCGTATATACATATACAGCCTTTGATACTCACAAGGTCGAAGGCCTGCTTGAGAGGAGCCTTTCCCGGCGTTGTGACAAAGATGACATTACAGCCCATTCCACCGGTAATTTCTTTTATCTTTTTCGAAACGTCCTCATTGCCTGCGTTTATGATAAAGTCAGCCCCGCAATCCTTTGCAGTTTCCAATTTCTTTTCGTCCAGGTCGCTGATGATGGATCGAATTCCGTATTTTTTCAAAATCAGAAGATGCAGCAGTCCCATGGTTCCGGCCCCCATTACAAACACAGTATTTTCCGGAGAAAGACCCGCCTGCATACAACTGTGAATACAATCGGAAAGCGGTTCCGTGAGGGTTGCCTCATTAAATGGGACTTTCTCATCGATCTTGTACACCTCTTTGGAAGGCAAAACTATATACTCTGAGAATCCTCCCAGAACCCCGGCTTTTCCCTTGAATTGATTTATGCAATGATTGCTTTGTCCACTACGGCAAAAACGACATTCCCCGCACCTGTTGAGAAGATCCAACACGACCCTGTCGCCGGGTTTGAGAGCGTTGCTTCGGGATTCTTCCACCACTCCTGAAGCTTCATGCCCTCCCACTATAGGATAAAAGATCTTCATCGCACCGGTATAAAGTCGTTTTTCCAGGGTGCATATTCCGCAGGCTTTGATCCTTATCAGGACATCTCCGGGCTCAAGCGGCGAAATCTCTTTTTCTATAATCTCGATTTTTCCCGGTTCAAGCAATGATGCGGCTCGATATTTTCTCAATTTTGATCATCCCTTCGTTTACTCATGAATATTATATGAAAACATTGTCTTTCATGCAGCGTTCAAGATGCATGAAGCTTTTTATTTGTTAGTTAAGGGAAGAAGTTATTCCTTTTTCCGCCGATAGAGGGAGGCATTCTAGCCCGCTATACCAATGGGCCGTTTTATTGTAATATATGGAATCTTACATGTAATTATTCGTTTATGCATTATATCCATTCAGACCTTTATGGCGGGAAGTACCTTCAATCCCAATTTTCTCTCATTTTCAGGATGGTGGGGAGACCAACCGACACCCATTTGGAAGTTGGGAACGGGAAACGGGAAAATATGTGGATTTTTCGCTGTTAGAAAACAGCTCCTACATAATTGCCTAAAGTGCTAAATTCGTTAAAAACTCTACGCTTGCATTGAACCCTGGCCTTCGCCAGGACAGGCTTGTCTCAGTGTCCTCCGCGTTCTCTGCCGTGAACAGTTACCAAAAAATTACGATTCAGGTTGATTTTTCAATTTTTCAGAAGCTTCAAGTACCAACTCATCTATCAGTTCCTGAACGCTGACGATTTTATCTATTTTTGACGCATTACTTCCACAAAAGACCACTGATTCATCAATATCGCCCTTCACTGCACTAAATAGCGCCTTTGCTATGCAATAAGGAGCTTTGCGCGGATCGCATGATCTCAGGCAACGATAATTACATTTAAATGGAATTGTTTCTCCCATTTCAACCCTGTCAATAAAATCTGTTCTAATCACTCTTCCCGGCATACCAACGGGGCTTTTTATTATCACAACATCTTCTTCTTTTGCTTCTATGTATAGTTTTTTGAATTCATCGGATATGGAACATTCATGTGTTGTAACAAAACGGGTTCCTATTTGAACTCCTTTGGCTCCCATTCTAAAAAATTTCGCGATATCTTTGCCGTCGAAAATTCCACCCGCCGGAATGACCGGAATACTGATATCATTTTCTTTTTCATATTTATTTACTATCTCTAAAGTTTCAGATACAATTTTTTCAAGAGAATCAGCTTTATGATTTTCGAGTTCTTCATATTTAAAACCAAGATGCCCACCGGCAAGAGGCCCTTCTACGACAATTGCATCAGGAAAACGATTGTAACGTTTTTTCCATGTTCTGATAATTATATCCGCCGCTCTTGCAGAAGAGGCCATAGGGATTAGTTTTATTGATTTATTGTCTATAAAGCCTGGAAGCTTTAACGGCAGTCCTGCTCCTGAAACTATATAATCAATATTTTCTTTTGAGGCGGTTCTTGCAAGATCTTCATAATTACTAAGAGCAACCATAATATTTACGCCTATAACGCCATCCGTTATTTCTCTTGCACCATGAATTTCCTGCTGCAATCCGATCCGGGAAGCCGCCATGTAATCCGTTTCGTTCAACTTTGTTCCATATCCAAGACCGACGCTTGCAATAGTGCCTGCCCCCCCGGCATTTGCCACCGCACCGGCGAGAGAAGCTGTGGATACCCTGACTCCCATACCGCCTTGAATAATAGGAACTTCAATCTTTAAATCGCCTATCCATAAGGGGTTTAGTCCTGCATTCATTATTATCACTCACTTTACAAATTTTAGTTGTCAAATTTAACCTGAAAAAGAAGTTGCTATAACCATCTGCATTTCAATAAGAAGTTTATATAAAGATCAAATCGAAATTGTTATTTTCATGGATGGTTATAAACACCAACCTTTCCAACAGTTTTCGTTTCTTTTTATCAATAAATTTAGGTTATTTTGTAATTCCTCCATTAACACATTGGATTCTTCGCTGTTTCGTAAAGATCATAAATGACTATTTACCAAAATGACCACAAAAACTGCAAATACCACAAAGAATATAAAAATCTTTTATTTGCTTCTTTACGGTTGATTTTTATCCTCCAAATATTTACCTATATAATGCAACGAAGAGCATTTTTTTCTATTGTTATAATATTCACTAATTATTGTGATAATCCTATCGACAAGTTATGTTTTATTAAAGGAAAACGATAACCAGAAAAAATGGGGACATTAACCTTGTAAAACCAAAAAATTTCTAATATTGTAGGAACTTTTTAAATAATAGCCCGGATGCAGCTTTAATCCGAAACATCAATGTTGTTGATCTTTTATTGGATATTTAGTTTGTGAGGGATTATAGCACAAAGAAAATATTGGTAACGCCGAAAGGAAATGCCTCTCCATTTTTGGAGATGGCATCAAAATTCAGCGGTCAAGTACTTCCCTAATTTTACCTAAAATCTGACTCATATTGAAGGGCTTTGCGATAAAATCAGCATGCCTGTCAAGTTGAATATAGTGATCATAGGCTTCCTTGGCATATCCCGAGATAAAAACTGTTCTGAGGTCCGGAGTTCTCTCCTGCAAATTCAGCGCCAGTTCAACGCCACTCATATCTGGCAAAACCATATCCGTAATCAAAAGGGTAGGTCTTTCGCGTAAACTTTTAAATAAAATTTGAGCTTCTTCTCCATTGGAGGCACAATGAACCTTATAGCCTGCCCTGGTCAAAGCTTTTCGCAGTAATTTGCGAATGACTTTTTCATCGTCAACTATTATAATTGGCTCATCTCCGCCGAGAACCAATGAAGTCTGTCGTGATTCTTCTTGCCCTGATTTGGGCTTCCCCGATGAAAGTGGAAAGTACAATTTAAATGTTGTGCCTTTTCCAGGTTCACTTTGTGCCACGATGTGGCCGCAAGCCTGTTTCACAATTCCGTAAACTGTTGACAAACCTAACCCCGTCCCCTTGCCTGTATCCTTTGTGGAGAAAAACGGCTCGAAAATTTGGGACAGGGTTTCTTTGTCTATACCAATTCCATTATCCATAAATTCAAGAATCACGCATTGTCCCGGTTCGATAAGTGGATAAACTCTTTTTATATCCCCTTCCATGTCAGCGATTCCGGCTTTTATGGTCAATTTTCCCCCACGTGGCATTGCATCCAACGCATTGACCACCAAGTTCATGATAATCTGATCCAGTTGCCCTGCATCTATTTTGATTGGCAAAACTTTCGGATGCAGGATGGATGTAAATTCAATCCCCTCTCCAATGACGCGCCGGATGACCCTGTCCATACTTCTTATCGCTTCATTCAAATCAATGATAACCGGAGAAGTTATCTGTTTCCGGCTGAAGGCCAGGAGTTGGGCAACCAGATCGGCTGCGCGCCTGGAAGTTTCACTGATATCCTTGATATATTCCAACATCGGGTCACCATGTCTTAATTCTGCCTTGGCCATTTCGGCGCTTACGGTTATGCCTGTCAGGAGGTTGTTGAAATCGTGGGCAATTCCGCCCGCCAGGCGACCTATCGCTTCCATTTTTTGGGACTGGAGGAACTGTTTCTCCAGTTTTACTTCCTCAGTAACATCACGGCCAATTTTTGTGAAATTCACAATCTTTCCATCAGGGTCGATAACGGGGAAAATAGTGGCATTTTCCTCATATAGGGTTCCGTCTTTCTTTTTGTTTACAAACCTGCCCTTCCAAACCCCTTCGTTTTTAATTGTATCCCATAAATTCTTGTAGAATTCTGTTTCCTGCTTCCCGCTTTTAAGGATATTGGTGTTCTTTCCCATCGCTTCTTGCCGGGGATATCCTGTGATTTTCTCAAAAGCAGTGTTAACATATTGAATCGTTCCATCGGGAGCGGTCATGATAACAGCTTCAGAGGCCTGCTCGATAGCCGCTAATAGAATATGCATTCTTGCTTCTGCCCGCTTGCGTTCGGTGATGTCTATTTGCAGGGTTATAGAATGCATTATTTCTTCATCTTTGTTTTTAACTGTGCTTGCGCTGAGAAGAACCGCGCGCCTTTCGCCTTTCTTTGTGATGATAACAATTTCCTCACCCTTGAGGTTTCCGTCCTTTTTCCATATTGAAAAAAGTTGCTTCATCTTGGGCAGCGACTCGGGAGCGTAAATTGTTTTCAGGGGCTTTCCGATAAGTTCATCCTTCATGTATCCCAACGCCTCGAGAGCGGAACTGTTTGCATTAAGTATCAGGCCATTGGTTGAAATCATATAGCAGTATAACGGAGCATTTTCAAAGAATTCTCTGAACCGCTCCTCGCTTTCCCGCAACGCCTTCTCTGCTTGTTCTTTTTTCTCTTTGTTTTGTTTGTTATCTAATGCCTTCTTAACCGCAGGACATAGACGGATAAGATTTTCCTTCAATACATAATCATCAGACCCGGCTTTAATACATTCTACAGCCACTTCTTCATTTATCGAACCTGTAACGATTATGAAAGGAGTTGTGGGAGCATGCTCATTCTTCAGATAAAGTGCGCTTAGTCCGTCGAAACTTGGAAGTCTATAGTCTGAAAGAATAATGTCGGGAGCGAATTCATCAAGTTCTCTAAGAAAGTCTTCTCTTGTTTCAACTCGTTTTGATATAAATGGAATCCCTGCTTTGCGCACTTCATGCACTATTAACTCGGAATCGGCAGGAGCATCTTCCAGCATAAGAATGCGAAGTTTCTTTTCCATATTTCCCCCAATAATTATTACAAATATGTATTAATACGGCGGCTGGTTCAAAAGCAGCCAGTAGAGTCCCAGATCTGCAACAATATGAAAAAATTTGTCAAAATCAACAGGCTTGACTATATAGCTGTTTACACCAAGTTTGTAACTGGTAATGATATCTTGTTCTTCTTTCGATGATGTAAGAACCACGACTGGAATAGATTTCGTCCGTTTGTCGGATTTCATTTTTTGAAGAACTTCCAGACCGTCAACTTTGGGAAGTTTCAAGTCAAGAAGAACTAGCTTAAGAGAGTTTTCAATAATCCTTTCAGCGTAAGCTCCCGTTGCAAAAATGAAATCCAGCGCCTCTGCTCCATCTTCCACAACAAACACTTTATCGGAAAGATTATGCTTCTTTAATGATCTAAGCGTCAATTCCATGTCATGCGGGTTGTCTTCAACGAGAAGAATTTCAATAGCATTAAGGTCCATTATGATTTCTCCTTCTCTATCTCTATTATCGGCAGTGTGAAGTAAAATGTTGAGCCATTATTGATTTCACCTTCCGCCCAAACTCGACCTCCATGCCGATTAATAACTCTCTTTACAATGGCAAGCCCAACCCCGGTTCCTTCAAATTCCCTTGAACTATGGAGCCTACTGAAAACACCAAAAAGCTTGCCTACATATTTCATGTCAAATCCAACTCCGTTATCCCGGACAAAAAAGATGTTGAAATTTCCTTCAACCAGGCTTCCTATTTCAATAACAGCGAGCTCCCTGGTTCTGGTATATTTAATTGCATTAGAAATGAGATTTACAAAAACCTGGCGAATCATTGCCCGGTCGCCGAAGCCCGGGGGAAGATCTCCAATTATTGTTTCTATCTTTCTCCCTTGAATAAGGGGTTCGCTTTGCCTTAATACTTCTCTTACGAGTTGCCCCATATCAATATTCGATGATTTCATAGAACTGCGACCCAGGCGGGAGAATGAAAGGAGGTCGTCTATAAGGTTTCCCATGTTTTTAGCACTTTCTCTAATATTATTCAGAAGTCTTTTTTCCTCGTCATCAAGTTTATCGTGATAATCTTCCAGGAACATAAGAGAAAAACCACTAATTGCTCGTAGCGGGGCCCGGAGATCATGGGATACAGAGTAACTGAAAGCCTGGAGTTCTTTATTGGCGGCTTGTAGCTGCGCAGTGCGTGTTTTTACTCTGTTTTCAAGTTCTTCGTTAAGTTTCCTGATTTCTTCCTCCACCCGTTTGCGTTTCGTCATTTCTTGTCGAAGTTTAGATGTACGCTGTTTAACCAGTTTCTCAAGGTGCAGACGGTGATTCGTTAATTCATTCTCCAATCGCCTTTTCTGGGTCTGATCCTGGAAAACCAGGACGATGCCTTGTTTGGTCTCATTGGTGTCACGAATAAATGAACAGTTAAATGAGATTGGCCGTTTATTTCCATCTTTGTCAATCAAGGACATGAGGTTTGCCGGCAAGGTCATTATGCTCTCGTCGATTGCTCGTTTAAAAAAGCTTTTGACAGGTTCGGATGTCTCATCATTGATGATGCGGAAGATCTTATCGAGGTGCATGCCGCGGGCTTCATTCATTTTATAACCTAACAGTTGCTCAGCTACCGGATTCATGCGAACGACATGTCCCTCGGTATTCGTCGCAATGATACCTTCGCCAATGCTCTGCAACGTCATTTTGAGGTTTTCCTTTGTTTCGTGCAACGCCTCATTTGCCAACGCGAGTTCACTTGTCAGCGCCGAAACGCTTTGATAAGTTTCATCCAACTCAGTCTGCAGCCTCTTTATATCGCCCTGGTCGGCATTCTGAAGTTCATTAGCAAGTAAAGTGATACTTCGATAGGTATCTTCCAACTCGATTTGCAGTCGTATAAGTTCCTCTTCCGGGGAGGTTATTTCTGTTTCACCCTTCACTGCGACACCTCCTTTACCACTAAAACCGTTGCATCATCTGTGGAACGTTCATACCCACGCATCAGCAAGTGACTGAGCATTGTGACATGTTGGTCACGAAAGTTCGGTATCTCATTTAGATTCCAGCGGCCTGAAATGCCGTCAGAAAAGACGACTAAAATACCATCTTTGGGCCAGGGAACCGTGGTGATTCTGGGGCGGGGTGGAGCTCCAAATCCCAGAATCCCTCCTTTTGGTATCAGTGAATATCTGTCACTCAGGTTTATCCTTGCCTGTACATTACCTATTCCCGAATGGGTGAGGGTTCGGTTTAAAATGTTGATGCGGACCAGAGTCATAGCCACGCCGCGGGTTTTTCTTATTGCTTTGTGAGTTTCAAGAATCAGGTAGTCCAATTCTGCCCGGTAGTTCTTGCGAATGCATTCGATCGCCATTCCGCTTGCTTCCCCAGCTTCCGGACCATGTCCCAGTCCATCTGCCACAGCGACAAATAGTCCATCACGATCTTCGGTGAGAAAGAATCCATCTCCATTGATTTTTTCTCCCGGCATCGGCCGCGAGTTGACACTATAAACAAATCGCCTTGAGATTTGTGGGACCAGCCACTTACGCGCCGTGATAACGGTTCCGCATAGCTCCACATTGTCGCGTTTGCGCTCCGGGCTTCCAGTCGGTAAATTCGAATAAATGTCGAACTCGTCCATTATTCTTTTAACAGCCCCCAAGCCGCAGCCAATTCCACCTGCCGTCGAGTAATGGTCCTGTACGGCGAGTTGAACATTTTCAATACCCGGGCCCCTATCCCGTGACATAATTTCAACTCCCTTACCAAGATGGTCGCTGATTTCGCGCGCTACAACCTCACCGTTGATCGCGTAATGAACAACAAGATTGGTAGCCAACTCTGATACAACAATGTCCAGTTCGGCAAGTGTTATCTTGTCAAAGCCGATCGCATGCGTCAGCTTTGATACAGCTCTGCGGGTTGCACCAACATCTTCGATAGTATCTACGGAAAAAATGACAGCAGTTTCATCAGAGTTTTGCTGTCCATTATAACCTATTTCCACTTTATCACTTCGATTCGCGTGCCATTACCGACTTCGGACTCGATCTTGAAGTCGTCCATAAGGCGCTTGGAACCGGACAATCCAAACCCAAGGCCCTTACCGGTAGTGTAGCCCGGGGTCATCGCTTTTACGATATCTTCAATGCCCGGACCCTTATCAACAAAGATACAGTGAACACCGACTCTTGTTCTGTCAGAAATCTTTTCGAGCTTCATGCTCCCGCCTCCACCATAGGTGAACGTATTTCGAGCTAATTCACTGACTGCAGTGGCGACCCGCGTCTTGCTAAGTATTGAGAAACCAAGACTTTCCGCAAGACTTCGTGCCGCCTGACGGGCTCTGACGATATCACTTTCGATATGGATCTCAATCATCTCCATAGTCAGGCGCCTCCTCGCCAGCGAGCATAGTTTCTCGCTCACTTCTTGTTTCCGGTGACTCGATCTTACGGAGTTCGAATCCCAACTTTTTTAAGCCATCTTCAATGTCAATGGCAGAGTCAATGCCTTCTAGCTCCAGTCCCATCTCCAGCAGCGTTATTGTGACTGCAGGGCGCATCCCCACCAGGACAACCCTGGTGTCCATAATCTTAGCCATCCTTGCCGTTTCGCTCAGGACACGACCAATAAATGAATCAACGATTTCCAGAGCTGTGATGTCAACTGTTACAACTGATGCACCGGTCTTCTGGATTCGTCTCAGGATTGCTTCCTGCAATTCCTCTGCCTTGCGATCGTGCAACTCTGTCTGGATCGTTACTATCAGGACAGGACCTATCTTTAAGATAGGAATTTGTTCCATTATTGCGTGCCCCTTTCTTTATTGACTATTTTCATACCCTTTTCCAGTCCCTGGGAAAGCGAAGCGCATGTACTAATAGAAGAAAGGTTAATTCCCAGGTGGACAATTGTTTTGGCGGTAGCCGGGGAAATTCCCGTCAGGATGCAATCTCCACCCATTAATTTTACCGCTGACGACATTCGTATCAGGTGGTTAGCCACCATCGTATCGATAACAGGCACGCCGGTAATGTCAATGACTATAACTCTGGCTTTTTCTTCCGCCAGGCGGACCAAAGCCTTCTCCATTACATCCTGTGTCCGCTTGCTGTCGAGTGTGCCAATCAGGGGAATACACAGAATGGAATCCCATAGCGATAGTACGGGCGTAGAGAGTTCCAGTATCTCCATCCGTAGTTGCTGGGCGCGGGATTCCGCATCCAGTCTATCAGTAATATCTACAACGAACTCCAACCCGCCAATAACTTTTCCCTTATCATCCTTCAAAGGAGCTGCCGTAAAGTCGGTTTGCACCATCTCGTTTCCACGTTGCACCCGAATCTGTTTTATAACAGTCCTGTCATATTTCATCGCTTCGCTTACGGGACGTCCTTCGAGTGTACAATCGGGTGAGGGAAAAAGGCTGAAACACATGACACCGATTGCCTCCTTCAGGTCCTTCCGAGCCCATTTGCAAGCGGCAGGATTCATATAAGTAATCTTGGAAGCCTTGTCCACAACCACAAACGGCATGGGGATCTGATTCATCGCCAAGGATTTGAGAAGCTCTGAACTCTCGGTTGCTTCTAATGTACTGCACTTTTCAATCATTTTTCTTACTCCTTTTGTCTTTGATTTTCACCAGGTTTGGCATTGTTTTGAGGTTGGCAACAACCGGCATCAAGATCACCACCCCGGGGACATTCGCCGCCTTTGCTCTTTGTTTGGAAGATACGCTTAATTCTATATAAACTATGTAAGATTATTAAATATTCTCTTCTTAAAAAGGAGAATCCTTTATTTTCTTCCCAAATCTTGGCATGTAAAACATTCTCTTGAAAGGACGCTTGAAGAGGATTGTGAGAAGCAGGCAAGGCAGTCCAGGACTCAGAAATAAGCGGGAACTTCTCTGAAATCACTAATGCTATTTTGTATTAAAATTTACTATAAGCTATTTCTCGAAAATAATGTCTTGTCATTTGGGCGGCGGGACGCCACCCCCACCGGTATAACAACATCGGTAGCTGCGGCGTCTCGCCGCAGATCAAAAAGCAAATGTCGGTAGCTGCGGCGTCTCGCCGCAGATAAAAAAAGCCCCTCCACATACGGAAGGGGCTATAATATTGATTTTACATCAGCTACTTGTAAATTTCATCGAGCCAATCAAAAACGAGCTGCGCCATCAGACTGCGATTCTCACTGATGCAGTGAGAGGACGCTCCCTCATTGGCGGGAGTAATTATAAGTTTCTTGTTGGGGTTGGGCAGTGCATCCATGCATTCTTTCTGCTGCCTTTGTGTTTCCTCATTTTCATATTCGCCCTCTCCGACCAGGTCCAGGAAGGGGCCGGTAACTTTTGACGGATCGAACTGGAAATCCTTGGTTTTCTCGACCTGATCCTTAACGTCCAGGCGGTCACATCCCCAACGCCATGCAACTGCCGCGGTTGTGTAAAGCTTGAATGGAGGCCACTTGTCAATTTCTTCCTGAGTGTCCTTGGCAAACGGCATCTCTATGAACATACGGTAATTATCAACCACGGCGCTGCTGACAACAACTTCCTTGATTCTCTTGTCGTACATTGCCGCCCGTGGCACAAAATAGCCGCCGTTGCTGATGCCAAATACCGCCAGCTTTTCACGGTCAATCTCCGGACGGCTGTATGCGTAATCCATGACAACCTTCATCGGCACTTCCGTGTCAGCCCTGAAGAAATGTCCTTCCATCGGCAACATGCCCTGTCCCGGAAGATCAACGGTAAGGAAGTTATATCCCCTCTTGATTGCCTGGGGAGCGATGTAGAAAAAATTGTCCTCGGCAAAGGTTTCTCCTCCGCCGATCATGAGCAAAGTTTTTCGCTTCTTGCCGCTGTTATCCACTTTCATGAAATAGCCCGGCAGGACGGTGTTTTCAAATGGAATCTCAATATATTCCATGGGGGGATCGTAGAGTTTTCCTGCCTCTTTGAGACATGAGCGTGTCTTTTTTGCCAACCCCTTGAATTTGGGATTATCGGGAAGCATTGACACCATCGCTGTTCGATAGTAGTTGGACGCCCTCTGAAAAGATTGTCTTGCGCTTACCTTATGTCCCGCCGCCAGGGATGTCTTTGCCCGGGCTTCTACTCGCTGCGCCATTTTCTCCCATTCTTCCTGCCAGCTTTTTGGGTCCCCGTCTTTGATGCAGCTTGCAGTATAGAATGCCTCTCCTAATTCGCATCCACCATTTGAAATGGATCCAAGAACCCATTGAAGGGCGAAGTCCATTTCTTCGTCATCAAAATGGAGCTTCACATACGACCTGTGAGCGTCATAAGTTTCTTTCTGCTCCTCTTTCTGGTCTGTTTTGGCGCCCTCGCTACTCTTGTCTGCCTGGCAGATTTCCTTGCAGTTCATATTTGTCTCCCCCTGGACTATTGATGCACAAATTAATACACACAAGATTGTGACGATGTAAATGAAGATACCTTTCCTTCTCACGCCTTTAATTTTCATTTTTGCTCCCTTCCTGTTTACATTTTTTTTACAATTGATTATATAGAATGTTAAATTTTAGGGATTATTGAAATAATCCCTTTTGTCATTTACCATGAAATCTATATCATTAAGTTTATCATTAATATAGTGAGGAATTATGCGGGAAAACAAATTCTGGTTTCACCTGGCAAAAAAACTTGTCTTTTATAATAAATCACACGCTGTTCCCGATTTCTCCATGAGAAAAAATTATGAATTCAAATTATAACAGGAGTTACGCATTTTGTCATTGCGAGGAGCACAGCGGTCCCGAGCAAGGCGAAGAAACTAATTTCAATGCTCTTTGTCTATTGAGGAGATTTCTTCGATAGCGCTCGCAATGACAATGTTTGCACGATTATTTGCGTATGTCCTGCTATAAATAAACCTGAAAAGAAATCGATAGGAAAGTCTCGTCAATGAGTGGAATATAATAGAGATGAAGAGAATGGATGATATCGGTAACCCATCTTGGCTCCCCCGAGTCTAAGTTCGGGGGCAGGTAGATGAGTTTTTGAAAAGAAATAAATAATTCTAATATCAAGGAGGTGCCAGGTAAATGACAATTGATATCATGCGTAGATTCTTTATGTGGTGTTTAGTGATTAATGCGGGACTTCTTATATGGTGGTTCTTATTTTTTATTTTTGCAGGCGATTGGATGCATAGGATGCATGGGAAATGGTTCAAACTATCAAAAGAACAATTTAACACAATTCACTACACGGGTATGGCATTCTACAAGATTTGTATGTTAATTTTTAATCTTGTTCCATACATTGCTTTGTGTATTATTGGCAAATAAAACAAATTAAGGAAGACACCTTGTTTTACCACGGCCGGTAAATGCAAAATTACTCACCGGGCAAAGGATAGTATCATTGTTTCCAACAATGATGCTGTTTTAATCGATACTAAGAATTTAGCGAGTTTGGTAAAAGGAAAGGAAGTTCTCGAAATAGAATAATGAATTTGGGTGGTTTTGCGTAAGTTTTATCTCAGAAGATGGAGGGCACAGATGAATTCAGAATTGAAAAGTGGTTCTGTGGACAAAAATGATAAACAATCCGACATAGTTATTTTTGGCATAGATCCGGAAAGTGGTTCCAGGGAATATGATAAGCTGACAGAAAAAGTAAGAGACGGAGAAATAAATAGAGAAGAATTCAAAGATCTTATGAAAACTATCACGGAGACTGAAAGGTTGAAAACTAAGGAAAAGGAAGGGGACCTTACACAAAAAGAATTGGCACAACTGAAATTTTATGAGACTCAATACAAATTGAAATTTGGCGATCCAGATCATCAATACTACCTGGAAGGTGATTATCACCCGGAAGTAACAGCAGACAATGAGTTTTTTAAAAAACAGATTGAGCAATTCGATAAGATTTTTAATAGCATCAAGGGCGGAGGGTTGACCAGAAAGGAAGCCGCCAGACTTATAGAACAGCAAAAGGATATCGCCAGAACTATGGGCTCGTTTAAAGAAAATAATGATGCTTTGAGTAGAAAACATAAAGGTGTGATACTTGAGAAACTGGGTGATGCTGAAAAAGATATTTTCATATTAGATAAGAATTCCGAAAGAGTAGATATCCTCAAGCTCTCCAAGACGTAGCGCGGGTTTTCAAACCCGCAAAAATTAATACCCCAAACGTAGCGCGGGTTTTTAAACCCGCAAAAATAAAAGCCCCCCGCAACATATTGTATTTCTATTTCGGGTATGTGATCAACAAAAATTGTAAACCTGTTGCCAAATCCCATCCCAGGGCGCGGGCAAGGTGAAATAAAATGGGCAGGGTAGGGAACCGGAGACAGTGCAATGCCACTACGCCGGCTCTCTACTCTACCCGATAAATTTGACAAACGATAAAGTGTCATTATCCCATTATAATTTCTGCCAAAATCGACCATAATGGGATTCTATGGGAGTTATTATTGATTTTATTTCATAAGTCGGGATTTTTCATATTTGGTGGGTCCATTGATATACCCGGATTTCTCCAGCCACACCTTGGGATACCCCACTTCTGTGCCGACCGTCGGAATATTGATGTAGCCATCGCTGTATTTTCCAAACAGGA
Source organism: Vulcanimicrobiota bacterium (assembly GCA_021107945.1). Lineage (GTDB taxonomy): Bacteria > Vulcanimicrobiota > JAJTBE01 > JAJTBE01 > JAJTBE01 > JAIORV01. The sequence goes on from JAIORV010000131.1 coordinate 52,858, forward strand.
AGAATGCCAGATCCCACCATTGTGCGACCACTTTGTCAGCATTCTCTATGCAGTATTCTGTGAGGTATTTCTTCGCCTCGTCGGGGTTCTTCCTGTAGATTTCAAGGGCTTTTTTATCAATCTTAGGCTGATTGGCAAATTCCTGGCTTTCGATTTCATTCTGTTTTGCCTTGATGTCTTTTATCATGTAGGAATACTTGAGATCAGCCAGGTTGGCGACGAAATTGAAAGCCCACCATGAAAAGTTTTTGTCGAATTTTTTCGTGCTTCCATAAGAATAGGACCGGGGTAATTTTGTTACACCCACATAAAAGGGAACAAAGCACGTTTCATAGGGCTTGTCCATGCCAAACCAGCATACGCCGCCGATAGGATCGGGAAGCCACGAGCGACCCTGGTTGACATAAACGAAACCGCAATAAAATACGGAGATAGGTCTTTCCCAGGCTCCGAACATTTTTCTGCCGGGGGAATTGACATCATTCTGGTTGCCGTCATATTTCCCAAGATAGCGGTTGGGGCTTCCAAAAGGTCCCGCGGTAACGCCTTTTGTCATATCAAATTGGGTTCCCTCATAGTGATCCCGGTGCAGTGCCATCACGTCTCTCACTGACAGTTTCTTGTCAGGTTTTATAGAAAAGGGATAGTCCCTTGTGAATCCGTTCTTGACCCAGGGGCTGAATTTTGCCGAAGGTTTGGCCCTGCGGAATATGCTCCAGACTCTCCTGAGGGAATAATAAGGATGATTATATTCACCGTAACTCACCGTTTTAAGCCAGTCCAGCTTGCCGTCTTTCGGGTTATACCATCCATGTTTTTTGGTTACTTTGAAAAGGTTAGCGGAGTAAAGGATGTTTGGATCTTTGGGATCAATATCCCGAATACGGAATTCATTTGCCGCGGCAAATAGTTGATCGTCGGGAACCCTTTTAGCTACCCACAATCCTTCCTTACCGTCAGGAGAAGCACACATCTCGATAATCCAGCCTTCCTTCGGGTCGGCTACAATCAGGGTTTCTCCTGTTCCGTAGTATCCATGCTTTTCGATAAGCTTTCCCATTAATAATATGGCGTCTTTTGACTTTTGACACCGTTCCAGGGCAACCCTGGACAGCTCGGCGCTATAGAAAATAAGTTTTCCGGGCTTGGGTTTCGGCTCATATTTCGCCCCGTCTGTGCATTCGCCAATCATAAGCTGCTTTTCATTCATTATTCCATAACTGCCGTCGAAGTATGCATAAGTATGCGGCACCTGGTCGATGTAACCGATGGGCTTTGTGGGAGTGACACCCGGTGTGTCGTATGCGGGCCCCCTGCTTTTTCCCACATAGCGCACTATGCCCCCTCCGAAACAGGCAGGATCATAATAGACAGGCCTTTTGGAGCCTTTCGGGTGATCTGCCGCCGGTACCCGAATTATCCTTTGATCTTGCATCTCATTATCATCGGAATGGGATACGATTACAGATCCGTCTGTAGTAGCGTCCTTGCCCACGAAAATCGTTGTGCAGGACTGTGATACTCCCTGCATTTGCATGGCCAGAACAAAAATCAGCATGATAACAACATAGCTTTTTTTCATAAATACCTCCGATTAAATATTATTTTACGTATCTGCCAAGTCTGTCAATGATGATATTTCATTGATTATATAAATTTCGATGGTCATTATTGTCTTCCTTTGATCTTTTCCGTTATTAATGGGAAATTGCCGGGAATATAATCTTTCACAACCAGGGGATTTTTTAGATGTTTAATAACTAGGGACAGACACCTATTATTATTTCTTGCCCGGCTCCGGGTTTCAAGAAATTAATGACAACGCCCAATACTAAAAAACCAAAAATCCCGACACAATTGCTTTTTTAATTTAATAGCCTGTACACGACCTTATAGTATTTCTCAAGATAAATGTCCGAATTGGTCATTGGGGGGCAATCGCCTTCTGGTTCTAAGAAAAGGATTTCGGATAAAATTTATCAGATTAACTATAAATCTTCTATGAGAATAATCCTCGGTTTACCCCATTAGAATAACCCCCGGTTTCAACCGGGGGAAAGAAAGGGATCCCACCCCATTTACTTCTTCAGCCACTTCAGTGGCTTCCCTGTGAGGAATGCAGGAATTGCGAAAGTCCCTGGAAGAAGATGATTTGAAAGCTTTATTCGGGGAAACCGAATGAACGTACGGTTTGACGAGGGGGAACTGGAGATAGAGCAATGCCACTACGCCAGCTCTCTATTCTAAGTTATTTTTCGATCAAATAAATTCGAGGGAATAGGGAATAATGTGAAAAACCAACAAGAAACCAGCGGGATAATCCTGCGAATGAGTTGAATATAATAAGAAAAGAAACCGGAAAACATCAGGGGAATGTCCCCTTCTATTAGAAAATATCATGGGAGGTAACATATGCTTTTGTATAAAATTCTGGACAAAACAGTTGAGAAAACCCCCGACAAGATGGCATTGATATGCCGGGGGTCCAGTTGCACATACGAACAGTTGTTCGATAAGATGAATCAGTGGGCAAAAACCCTGCTTTCTCTTGGTGTCAGAAAGGGAGACCGGGTGGCATTGCTTATGAAAAACCGGGTGGAACTGGTGCAGATGTATTTTGCCTGTTTTCGCATCGGCGCAATTGCAGTACCGTTAAACACCCGTTACAAAACATCGGAAGCGGTGTTTGCCGTGAAACATAGCGGATGCAAAATCATAATTGCGAGTTCGGAATTATACTCGGTAGTTGCGGATATGAATAACGCCATTTCCTCTCTTGAAGGTATCTATATAATAGATGAAAATTCTGAGTATCAATCTATATCCTGGAATAAAGCAACATCTGATTCTGACGATCATGTAAGTTTTCCGGAAGTTAATATGTCTGATCCTGCCATGATTATGTACACATCGGGGAGCACAGCAAGACCCAAGGGAGCTATCCTCTCCAATTTTTCACTGTATAATCTAATCCTGATCAAGACAAAATCGCAGGAGCTTAATCATAATGAAATTGGCCTTGCAGCTACTCAAATCTCCCATATTGCGGGTTTTGCCGGGCTCATGCTTCCCACCCTGTTCAATGGCGGAACTTTTGTAATGGTGAAAGAGTTTGAAGCAGGAGAGTATATTAGACATTTGAAAGAATTCAAACCAACACTAATTGTTTTGCTTCCCACCGAGCTTCTTGAGATATTGGAGCATCCTGACGCAAAAGATGCGGATTTCTCCCATGTTCGCTACATGCTTGTCGCCGGTGACAAGGTGCCCCACCATACATACGAGCTTTTCCGAAATCTGGCAGGATTTGATCTCCTGGAGGGCTGTGGAATGACTGAGTGTGAGGGATACTGCCTTCAGCCAAAGCATGAGAAGAAAAAACCGGGATCCATCGGGAAACCGATTCCGGGAGTAAAAATGAGACTTGTTGATAAAAATGGCAATGATGTTCCGGACGGTAAAACGGGCGAAATCCTTTTGAAGTCAAAGTCGCTGATAACAGGTTACTGGGACAATCCGGAAGAAAACAAAAAAGCTTTTGTGGATGGCTGGTTCCGTACAGGCGACCTGGCTTATAAGGATCAGGATGGATATTATCATTTTGTGAGCAGAATCAAGGAGGTAATCATCAGGGGAGGCTCCAATATCGCTCCCGGCGAGGTGGAAGATGTACTGGACGATCACCCGGGAGTCCAATCCAGCGGAGTGGTGGGATTCCCTGATGAGCACTATGGCAGTATCGTCGGAGCATTTATTGTGCCGGAACCTGGAATGCCAGTACCAACAATTGATCAACTATCAGCTTTTGCATCAAAAAGACTGTCTCAATACAAAGTGCCGGAGAAGTGGATAATGGTAAAGGAACTTCCGAGAAATGCCGTGGGAAAGATTGACCGAAGGAAACTCCACCATCGGGCAAAAGAACTAATCGCCACATAATCCTTATCATTATTGGCAAAATTGGCATAAATGGAAAATTGATTTGCCATTTGTACCTCGCCTGGATTATTACATAATCAAGTATAGATTGCATGAATTAAACCACATTATAAACAATATCTGGAATAAGTTATTCTCTTATTATCCCAAGGGAACTCTATTGGCAAAAGGTGATGTCTGTGGTCCGGAATATTTGGCATAAGATAAAAGAATTTTTAGTCTTCATTTCAACAAAACCTGAAAATGTAGTTTCTCTTGATGATTGCCTTGGTACATTTAAAAACGGTTCAGTACAGATTTTTGTGTCCAGTGGTAAAACTATTTACATTATGGGAACCCGGCAGGGAATAGTTAAATTTTTCAGTTCACTTTCTCGAATGTTTCAGGGATTATCCTTGATGTTCGGGGATCATACTCACCTTGAAACATGGTTTGATGAAAAAGGGGATTCTTTACTTGCAAAAGGCTCTCTGCCGGTTGCATTATGCCTTTCAGACGTTCTTACCGATCCGGAATCCGAGAGGAAGGAAGTAAAAACCGGCAGGGTGGCTTTCCGGTATTACGGTGAGAACTACGGCATTGAAATAATCGGTACAAGGGAAGGGCTTAAAGACTTCTCTTTAATTATAATCGAAAAAATGAGCAAAAAGATTATCCCTGATCATATCCATGTAAATGAAATAGAGATTGATGGAACGTCTATCATTACAAATGATTCTCCTGACATAATTATAAAGATTGTGGAATGATTGCGAGTGCTTGCGATGTTACTGTCTTTGTTGCGTAAAATGTCAAAATGTTGGCATCATCAACATACGAAGGTCCGGAAATATATGTTGCATAAAATGAGAAATATATTGAATAGATTTTTTGAATATATAGCATCTTCTTCCTTATTATCTTTCAATGAAATCAATTGGGATTCCATGTTTTACAATTTGAAATATCCCAAAAACCCCTATATTAAGTATGTTCTGAAATTCCTCAATGAGAGAAGCAGCAGCATTATTGCTAAATGGAAATCAGGTAAGGCAATTTATGAATTTCCCGCCCAGGAGGTCCTGAAAGGTCTGAACGAAATCATAAAAGATAAGAAATTCTATAATGAGACTGTTTTCAGCGATTTAAAGATTATTCCCGAAGGAAAGAAATTGATTGAGAAAGGAATATACAATTTAAGAAGACACGAGATTATCAGAATCAATAGAAACCTTTTGGAAAGCATTTTTCCGGAGAGTATTGCCGGGTCGGAATCAATGAAACCAATTTGGACTGCCCGAATGTTTTCCCCGCCAAAAAGTCCCTTTTCTTTTGACATTTATGGAGATATTGAAGAAGGGGCAATAGAAATCAGCAAAATTGATGATGAAACAATTATGATATCGGGTACATGCAAAGGTTTAATGGATTTTTGCGAAATTATTCTCAATGAATTGAAAAGGATGAATGTCAGGTATAATGATGAATTTTTTATGGATGGTGAGATAATTTTTAGGGAGGAATACGGCCCCTTTTATTTACTCACAAAGAACTCGATTCCGGCAATTGTCATTCTATGCGGGAAAGAAGATGACAAGACTATAATATATAGAAATGGAATCGGATATGAACTTGTGCAGATTCAATTTGATATGGAACCTTCCATAATTATTTATGGAGGAAAAAAAGGGATAAACAGGTTTTTCAACGCCCTTTCCAGGCTTTTGTCTTCCAATAAACTGAAGGGAAAAATGCTTTTAAATGGTATTATGATAGAGGACATTCCTCTTCTAACCGATGAGTCTATTGATATAATAATAAAGGTGATTGACGGTTGACTGAATGATTGCGAGTGCTTGTAATGTTCCTGTCTTTGTTGCGTAAAATGTTGAAATATTGGAAATCAATAATCAGAGCTTCGGAAGATAGCTATAATCGACGTCTCGATAAAGAATTGGCGGCTCTCAAGGAAGAACTGGAGGGGAGTAAACCGCGTTATGGTCCATTCTATCCTGAAGATCAGTATGGAACATTTGAAGACGGAGCGGTAGAGATTTCATACTCTAATTCAGACGAAGGCTGTATTTACATTACCGGAAGCAGAAAAGGACTCCTGGAATTTTTTGGCGAATTATTAGAAAGATCGGGACAGTTGGGCAGTTTGTTTTGCGACGAAGTCAGCCTGCAAGACATGTTTAATAAAAGAGACATTCTATCGCTTACTATAAATTCAATCCCGGGAGAAATATGGCTGTATGACTCATTTGTTCTGGAATCACTGGAATCAGAGGAAGTAAATAACGGAAAAGTAGTTTTTGACTATACAGAGGGCTTTGGAGTCGGAATTTGTGGCATAAAGGAAGGACTGAGGAATTTCGCTTCAATCTTAATCGAAAAAGTTAGTAAACAGCTTGATTCCAATAACATCTGTATAAATGAAATTGAGCTAAAAGGAGTGCCGCTACTGACTGATAACTCTATCAGGGTCTATATTAAAATAATTGCGGAATAAATAACTAGGGACAGACACCTATTTTGCTTCAGGCTTTTTGTTGTTTTGCATTAGAAAGAAATACGATAAAGCTCCGGCAGCGCAAATGATCGCAGATAGGATGATTGCAAACTGATAGTTTTTAGTGATGTCAAAAAGCTTGCCGCCAATCAAGGGACCAATAATTCCTGCAAGACCGAAGGATAAAAATACATAAGGATAAACAATGCCTAATTTGTGGATACCGTAAACATGCGATACTTCTGTGGCGAATAGCACAAAATTTGCTCCAAATCCAAATCCTATGACCATGGAAAGAAAAATGAACACCGCGTCATGCCGGGCGCCAACAAGCAATAGAAGGGCAGATAAGGATAAAGAACTCAGCGCCAGGATGATCGAGCGTTTTCCTCCCAGTATATCGGACAACCTGCCCCATATAATTCTGCCGGCTGCGTTTCCTATAGCCAAAAAACTGATGGCAATTGTCGCAGTTCCTTCGCTGACCCCAAAAGCTAATCCAATCGGTTTCAGATTTCCAGTTATCAGAAGACCTGCAAATGTTCCGGCGAACATACCCAGAAAAAGCGCCCACAGTTTTTTCTCTTTGAATAACCCGGTCATACTTAAGGAATTTTCAGATGTTTCCTCATCTTGTTTTTGGGGAACAGAGAATCCCAGCGCGGAAAGAAAAATTATAATCCCATAAGTAATGCCCACCAGCCGGAATATATCCAATACAGGCATTCCTTTTTCCAGAAAATTTTTCGCAAGAAAAGAGAGCAATATAGCTCCGCCGCCAAACCCTGCAACCGATAATCCGGTGATTAATCCTTTATAGCGCGGGAACCACTTGATCGGCGTCGCCAAAGCACAGAGATAACCAAATCCTATACCGGCGCCTGACAGAACGCCAATGCCCCCAAGAAGAAAAACCCATCGCCCCCCGGAAAATGAAGCTAATAGGTACCCTGAACAAAAAAGAATCGCTCCAATGATTGCCGTCAATCTGGGTCCGCGGTTCTTTTCCATTCTGCCGGCGAATATCATGACAATGGCGAAAACAGCAATGGTTAATCCAAATATAAATTGTGTCTGCGCAGTTGTAAGTCCGTGCTCAGAACGCAGCGGTGGAACAAAAATGCTCCACGCATAAACGCCGCCAAGACACACCATGATCAAAATTGACGAAATCAGATTAATGAATTTTTTAATTATTCTTCTCCATATTCATATATATTTGCAGACAAGAGAACAAATTTACCACAATTTCCCGGAGATTGCTCTTTGGCAAAAGAATCTCGAATGTTTCAAAGGGAGGTTTCTCCCAGGGCGATCTAAACGCTAATAAGCCCATTCTGTTCTCCTTATTAAACAAAGTTCCTTCAATTCCAAAAGACTGTCTCAATGCAAACTGCCGGAGAAGTGGATAATGGTAAAGGACCTTCCGAGAAATGCCGTAGGAAAGATTGACCGAAGGAAACTCCACCATCTGGCAGAAAAACATATTGCCACATAATCCTCTTCTTTGGGAAGAGTTTCATTATGTCTATAAGGAGGGAATTATGAAAAAAATATTAATAACATGTCTTTTGCTGATGTTAACCGTTAAAATCGTAATTGAAAAACGTGGACAGCGCCCGATAATACACCCAAAAACCCTGACAAAATCGGGGTTTCCGCTTTCATAGCCCGTATGCGACCTTACGACGAAACAGCAAGGTGGTTGATTTTGTAGTGTTAATCGAAGTTATAAAAGATGGTGCAGGAAAGCGAATATTAGCAAAGTCTAATAATATCGGTAAATTCTTTGAGGCTTTAGCAATATAATTTATGGAAAGACTTGCTAAACTTCATTACAGAGAATATCAACGGACTAACATTCTGCCTGGTATCATTTTTTGGGAGCAGGTCAATACCCGAACAGCTTCCTGTATGAGACTCTCGGCCTTTTCAAGATACCAACCTCGTCTCCCTATACACAAACTGATAAAACTCCCGGAAGAAGATAGTTGGAAATGCGCGTATTCGGGAAAACCGAACTTACGGTTTGACGAGGGGGAGTCGGAGATAGAATGCCATACAGATAAACTGCGCAGTTCTCTGCTCTACCCTATTTACTATATTTGTTATACATGGTATTATCATCAGACTTAACAGTAATAATTATTGACCGGAGAGTATTTTTTTATGATTAGAAATATTGCAATTATCGCTCATGTTGATCATGGCAAAACCACGCTGATTGACGGCTTCCTGAAGCAGTCGAAGACTTTTCGCTATAACGAAGCGGCCATGTTTCAAACGCTAATTCTTGACTCAAATGATCAGGAACGGGAACGGGGTATAACCATTCTTGCAAAAAATACCGCCGTGAATTATGGAGATATAAAAATTAATATCATTGATACCCCCGGTCATGCCGATTTTAGCGGGGAAGTCGAACGAACGCTGAATATGGCAGATGGCGCAATACTTGTTATTGACGCGCAGGAAGGACCTATGCCGCAAACAAGGTTTGTACTTCAAAAAGCTCTTGAACTGGGTCTCAAACTCATTGTTGTCATAAATAAAATAGACAAACAATATGCGCGGATTGATGAGGTTACAGAGGAAATATATGACCTTTTTCTCGAACTGGTAACCGAAAATTCACACCTGGATTTTCCAATCTATTATGCCATTGGCAGGGATGGAAAAGCCTGGGAAAATATTCCTGAAGATATTTCAAAAGAAGCCGACCTTACACCGCTTTTTGACGGCATAATTAAGAACGTGCCTGCGCCGGAAATCAACGTTGACAGCCCATTACTGATGCAGGTTTCAGCGATTGACTGGGACAGCTATCAGGGCAAATATGTTATCGGTAAAATAAAGCGAGGCTTCGTAACACCCGGTCTTGAAGTTTCAATTCTGAACAATAAGGGCAACTGGGAAAATGGCAAAATTACAAAGGTTTACACAACCCGGGGACTGAAACGAACCGAAGTAAACAAAGCTTGTTCCGGCGATATTGTCATAATTACGGGACTCAAAAATGCTTGCATAGGCGATACGATTGCAGATGTGGAATTTCCGGAAGCGCTTCCGAGAATAAGTATTGAGGAGCCTACTCTTAAAATGGCTATTTTACCTAATACCTCGCCATTTGCAGGAAAAGAGGGACAGTTCTGCACCGGGCGGCAGATTCTTGAGAGGATTTACAGGGAACTTGAATCAAACGTGGCTCTTCAACTGGAAATTGACGAAAACAATGAATATGTTGTCTCAGGCAGAGGCGAATTACACTTATCCGTATTTGTTGAAAACATGAGAAGAGAAGGCTACGAGTTTTCAGTTGGCAAACCTCACGTAATCACAAAGAAAATTGACGGGGTTTTACACGAGCCGATTGAAGAGTTGACCATTGACGTTAACACGGAATTTGCAAACACCGTAATCGGTCTGATTGGAAGACGCAGAGGCATTATGACTTCACAGGTGGAGAATAATAACGGAACGTCCAGACTTTTATTTGAGATCCCCACACGGGGAATACTCGGACTGAAAAACCAGTTGATGACCTTATCCCGAGGCACAGCAGTAATGAATTCTTTGTTCATACGCTACGGCCCTGCGGGTTACGCTATTCCCAGACTCCGTAAAGGCGTACTTGTAGCATCGGAAACCGGCAAAGCGTTTGCTTATGGACTTAACATAGCGCAAGGCAGAGGAACTACCTTCATACATCCGGGAACGATGGTGTATAGCGGAATGATAATAGGGCTAAACTGTAAAAATGAGGATATAATTATTAATGTGAGCAAGGAGAAAAAGGCGACGAACGTGCGCTCGTCCGGAACGGATGACGCCATTCTGCTGGCTCCTCCGACAATCTTAAGCCTTGAGCGGGCAATAGATTTCCTTGATGACGACGAACTCCTTGAGGTAACTCCCAAAAGTCTTCGACTTAGAAAGAAAATTCTCGACAAATCCACAAGACTGCGAACTGAAAAAAATGCAGAAAAATTGAAAAATATAAAAAGATGCGCCTGAACCGGATTTGCCTTCAATTTTGCAGTTCGCAATAGCGGGGAGGGTCAGGTAAACAGGCTAGTGCATAGCGTAATAAAACAAATGGGCTTTTCTTGTTGTTATCAGTTTCGTATTCAAGGTTTTGTCTTACTTTTTTAGTCATACATTCACCCCCCTATATTATATACTCCCGTGAATTTAATTCGCCATCTTCCTGTAGAACGGTGCCGGCATTTTTCTGAGGGAGGCCGGGTTGCCCTGAAACCGGTTAAATCGACGGTAAAATGCCCGGTGCAATTCCTCTTTATTCTCCGAAATATCGGTTGTGAGTAGATTCTCTCCGGGACAATCTCCAGACTCCTTCAGATGCATTCAGGTCAGGCGAATACGGAGGCAGATAATGAAGCTCAATTCTGCGACAGTTCTTTTTGAGGCACTTTCTGACAAGCCTGGCGTGATGATATCGAGCGTTGTCCAGAATCAGGTGAATCATTCTGTACGGATACCGATGGACAAGCTGTTCGAGAAATTTTATGAAATTGAATGAATTGAAAACTTTGGCGAAACGAAAGTTAAATTTTGGGTTTTCGCTCACAGTTACGGCGCCGAAGGTCTTCACCGCCGCCCGTGTAGGCTTGCTTTCAACTTCTTTTTCGTTCTTATGACCTTTCTGAATCTATCCCCGGCTCCTTGTCCCAGAGACCTGAAAAGAAGCTTCGTCACCATACATCAACACGCCGTTTTCTTCCCTGACTACTTCGATGAGTTCGGGCAGGGTCTTATCCACCCACTCCTTCCGGGCTTTGGGGTCTGCCCCGGAGAGTTCTTTTTACGGAGTATTTTCTGAACCATCGAAGCGGAATATTTCACGCAGAACTTTTTGAAAATCACATTCATTGCCGTCGCCGCAGTCCAGATGCCGGTGTCATATCCCTGTTCGTCGGGATCCGCTTCCACGATTTTTTTTAGTCCGTTTAATTGCTCATCATTCAGTCTGGACGGTCTCCCATTGTACTTGAAATTTGTCAACTCCTCGTAGCCGCCTTCCCGATAAAGCAAGAGCCACTTTCGAAGATTGCGAACGTGAATTTCACATCTTCTGGCAGCCTCCACCTGGGTTACCTGCTTGTATCCCACCAGAGTGATCGCCCGCAAACGTTTATCAAGCTTGAAATCACCTCTCTTCTTCGCCTTTGCCCGCTCTTGAATCAAAAATTCATACTCATCCCTCGAAATTTTCTTGAAACCTTTCTTGTAATATTTCATGACAACCTCCTTCATTTTTCTCTAAAGGAAGTATTAAACATCGAGAGAAAAAATCATGCAGAATCGAAAAAAATTTTTCATGGCGCTTTATTTTCATGTGAGTATAATAAGCCCATTCTGTTCTCCTTATTAAGTAAAGTTCTTTCAATTCCAAAAGACTGTCTCAATGCAAATTGCCGGAGAAGTGGATAGTTGTAAAATACTTTTCAGACTGTAGGAGAGCCTTCAATGCTCGATTTTCGTGGCTCCATATTGAGAAGAACAATTGATACAAATTAGTCCGTTGGAGGTATTCAAACACAAGGAATTGATCGAGTTTGGGTGAAATAATAGTTGGACAATATCTTATCTTTATATAAATATTGGTGCTTCTCTGATAAATCGCAGAGAAGCAAAGGGCGCGAAGATTCCCGCAAAGAAATATTACAAACTATAATTAACTAAATTATTTACTGTCATCTGAAACTTCAAAACCGATGAGGGCGACAACTGACTACCCGGATAATACTATTTTATTATGGGGAGCATAATAAACAAGAGGTGTAAACGATGTGCATTGTTTGCAATCGGAAATATGACCGTCGGTCCATCAATCCCTTGAACTCTCTGTGGTTTTTGCTGTAAAAAAAATGTCATCAAAGATTTGGAATAATAGAGGTTGTAACTTAACGGTGAGGGGAGAACGGGCAGAGCATAGCTGGCGGGAGTTTTCCAATTTTTCTGAAAACCGGGAAGTCCTGGGTCGTTTCTTAATTCCCAAGATGAATAAGCTATTTTTAATCAGTTTTGTCCCTTTTTGATCTGCTTTGTACTTTTTGAACTGCGGCGAGACGCCGCAGCTACCAAAGTTGTAATGGTAGGGGTGGCGTCCCGCCGCCCGGATAACAATAAATTGGCATGGGGAATTGGATTATATGTATTATCAATTATTATAGGAGGAAGAAAATGAAAAAGACTATCTTGCTTGTTCTGGTTGCGGTATTATTTGTTCAGGGTGCTTCTTTTGCCTGTAGCAGTTTCAGGCTCAGCGCAAAAGACGGAAGCGTGGTTTTTGGACGTTCCATGGAGTTTCCAATAGACATTGAATCAAGCATCTGGATTGTGCCCCGCGGCACCAAATATTCAATTACAAACAACGATGGAGTGGCCGGGCTTAGTTGGACGTCAAAATACGGAGTTCTTGGAATTGATGGATACAAGGTAAAAAATTCTTTTGTGGATGGGTTTAACGAAAAAGGACTTTCAGTTAGTGGTTTGATGTTCGACAGTTCGATATACCAGAAAGTTGTCCCGGGCAAATATATTCCATTTGATATGCTCGGCACCTGGGCTCTGGGTAATTTTGCAACAGTCGATGAAGTGAAAAAAGCGCTTCCCAATATTATCGTTACAGATACCTCCGTCGAAAAATTAAAAGGGATGGGATTCCACTTTTTCATTGATGATCCCGGCGGCAAGGGTATTGTGGTCGAATATATAGATGGAAAATTGCGGGTCTTTGACAACAAGGTAGGAGTTATGACAAATTGCCCCGATTATAATTGGCAGATGAATAACCTGCGAAATTATATTAATCTGAATGCCCATGATATAGAGCCCAAAACGATCAACGGAGTTGAAATCATACCGACCGGTGTGGGCAGTGGTATGCTTGGACTGCCCGGCGATTGGTCTCCTCCGTCAAGGTTTATTCGACTGGCTATTGCTTCCAGCAACGCTCTGCCGGCGAAGAACAGTATTGAAGCGATTAACCTGGCGAAACACCTCCTGAATATCGTTGACATTCCCAAGGGAGTAATTAAAGAAAATCCAAAGCCTTCTGTTGAAATCTATGGTTTCGCCCAATGGATAATCGTTAAGGACCTGACAAACAAAGTGTTATATTTCAAGACCTATACAAATCCCGTCTGGAGGTCTGTCGATCTGAAAAAGTTTTCTCTAAAACCCGGAACACATAGAAAGTCAATGTCCATAGATAATAGTATTTTATCGGTGCCAGACGTCAGCGATAAGTTTAAGTCTCAGTAATAAGATTTCATCTGATATTCTGGAAAAGATGTAAGAAAATCCCGCAACACTGCGGGATTTTTTTATACTCACATCCAGAAAACCCCAGAAAAGATTCGGAAACTCCGGAGGAAGCTATGCCAGAAGGTTAAGCAAGAACTGCGAAAGCAGCCGGATGAAGATAATTGGAAAGCTTTATTCGGGAAAACCGAACGTATGGTTTGACGAGGGGGAGCTGGAGATAGAGCAATGCCACTACGCCGGCTCTCTACTCAACCTAGTTCCCGAGATTTCGACCTCTTTTTTTTGTATTTGGGGTATCCGCAATCTTATCTTAACAAAAAAGGGGGCGTTCTACAAAGTGCCTATTTTTATTGGACACTATTCATCATTGATACTGAACCAGTGGGGTATTTTGCCTTCTTTCACAATATCTTGAACGGTTTTCCAAAGGTGTTTTCCCAAAAGTCCCTTTTCTTCCTGTTCTTTTTTATACATGTCACGGGCTGTTTCTATGGCGATTTCTTTCAAAGCGGGATGAGCAAGGGAAAGTCGAATATACAATGTATGAACTCTCTCTTTACGCTTCAACTCTACTTCCCAATTTTCCATTATCTCCCGGCAGCAGTCAGTTAATTCATCGGGACTTTCTCGGTATGCAATAAAGGCGCTATCTACAAAACGCCTGTTATAATGTTTCCAGTCTCTTAATATTCTTTTTGTAAATTCTCCCCAGAATTTGGTGTGGGGAAATTGTATCTTGATTACTTCTCTTAATATATAGTAATTTTGAGTGCATTTATCCGCCAAATAGTTATGCCAAATAGAAATTAAAACATTGTCAACTAACTTTTTGTGTTTAGGTAGTTTTCCTAATATACGTAGACTATGGAATAACAAATTAGAATCAACGATTTTCCTTCGTTTTAAAACATCCAAAGCTATTGGTTCTCCTTCGGGTTCATTTTCTAATAAATCGAGGCAGCGGCATAGAACTTGTTTATCAATATTATCTATTTTATCCTGCTTTGTAAGTTCTCTGGCCAAATCTTTTCCTTCGGGTTCATTTCTTAATATATCGAGGCAGCGGCATAGAACTTGTTTATCAATATTATCTATTTTATCCTGCTTTGTAAGTTCTCTGGCCAAATCTTTTCCTTCGGGTTCATTTCTTAATATATCGAGGCAGCGGCATAGAACTTGTTTATCAATATTATCTATTTTATCCTGCTTTGTAAGTTCTCTGGCCAAATCTTTTCCTTCGGGTTCATTTCTTAATATATCGAGGCAGCGGCATAGAACTTGTTTATCAATATTATCTATTTTATCCTGCTTTGTAAGTTCTCTGGCCAAATCTTTTCCTTCGGGTTCATTTCTTAATATATCGAGGCAGCGGCATAGAACTTGTTTATCAATATTATCTATTTTATCCTGCTTTGTAAGTTCTCTGGCGATCACTATCTTATCTTCCTGGGATGAGTTATTTATATGTGCAATCATAACAATGGACGCCTGAACATGTTTTTCTAATAAATCTTTGATAATTTCTAATTTGATTTTTCTGTTTTTAATGTTCTTATTTAGCCATGAGATGATCAAGGTCCAAAGCCTATAATTGGCCGGCGCTATTACAGCTATTCTTTTTATATATTCCAGTCGCTCCTCATTACTAAGCAAATCATCATCATTAAAAAGAGATCTTAAATATGCATGATGGGCGTTCTTCTTTGAAAGAAGCCGATTAATAAAGTTCAATTTATTCCTGTTTGCCAAGGGCAGAGAATGAAAATAGATTATTCCATCTAACAGGGAAGATGAAGAAATGTTGCTTCCTTTATCAATAACTTTATTGAGAACTTCTCTTTTTATCGGATTATCAAACCTTCCCAAAGAATCCAAATCCAGTTTTGAGATTCCGTCTTCGGCCAAAGTGTCATGATTAAAGGTAATCAATTCTTCGAAGTATGCTTTCTTCTTTTTTCCGGAAAATCGCTTTAATGATATATAAGGGCTTATGAGTTTCCAGCCCTCCGAATTTTGATCGCATCCCACCATTCTTCTACTGATGAGTTTATTGCCGTTATAATCATCGGCGAGGGTCAGAAAAGAAGTCAAAGAAAGATTAATATGGAATTCCGAATAAAAATGTGCAAAATGAAACAGGGCCTTTGCAAGTCCTTTGTAGTTGGGATGTTTATTTATCTTTTCAATATCTTTTCTAACGTAATAAACAAAAAGGTTCTTAATGTCATTAATGTCCGGGTCGGCTTTCTCTTTTAACGAATGATGACGGGCGATTATAAAAAGAATCAGATACAGGCTTGGCTTAAGTGCATCGGGATTTTTTAGAATCTTGTTAATAATGTCGTTCCATTCCGAATTCTTTTTTCCGATTTCACGAATAATATACTCGTTGTCTTTATTATCAAGCAGAAATTTATTGTCTCCATACAGATATTTTAGATAGGGTTTGTTTTGAATATTTCTGTCTCCGATTACCACCCGGACGTTCTTCATTTTCATTGTTTTTCTCAGAAATTTATTTGCAGTTTGGACGTTATTGAAGTTATTGTACCAGTCTTCGACGAAAATTAAATATTTAATATGACTGTCGGTATCTATCATTTTAATATCAAGTTTTAAAAAATCATCAGGATCATTAACCCACAATATTCGATAGGGTCTACCGACACATTCGACGGCAAGCCTTCTCATCAGGGTTGATTTACCACAGCCGCCGACACCGTGAATTATGGCGGTTATTTTTTTATCTCTTCTTTCATTCTCAAAAGATTTGTCGATGCATTCGAGAATGTCATCATGCTCTATTCTTTTGATGTCCCAATTCTTTTCTATTATGCCGGGCCATTGAGCGTAGCTTTTTGCTCCATAAAAGTCATAAAGGGAATAATTTGTTTCGTCGTATTTAATGTCGTCAATAAAGTCTTTGTCAATAATGTCGGCTCCCGATGAAAAATTGTAGTAAATATATTCGAGCCTTGGGAATTTTTTTATATAACCTTCGATGTCATCCCAAAACCAGACCGACACTCGCAGGTTCTCCGTTGACAATTCTTTGGCCCTGTTCTGTATATTGACGTCGGTCCTGATTGTCGTAGCAAAAATAAAGTGCTTAATTTCAAAGGATGGATTGTTTTTTACGTCCTCCCATTCTTTTTTGAGTTCTCTTAATACTGTCGCCTGCATATTCCTGTCATTAGGGTTCTCTTTATGTTTGCACTGTATGCCCGTAACTGCTCTGTTATTATTCATGTCATAACCTATTATGTCAATGCCCCATTGCTTCTGCCCATGTCTTCCGTATTTTTGGGCTGAAATGTCCCTGAATTCTTCTTTTGCAATGTTACAGCAAAGAGACTCAAGATCTTTTTGATTTTTCGGTATTTGCAGTTCTTTTTCATACATAATAATCACATTTTTGTAAAATAGGAACAGTGCCCTATTTTACGGTTATTTTCATTCCATTTGTTGCTCATTCATCCGATTAGATGTTTAAATTGTTTTTCCTCTTTTAACCTCAAATCGCCAATAAAACCATCACCCCCCGAAAGTGAAAAAGCCCAGATATTATCTATGCTTCCGCTATCATAGCCCGTACGCAACCTTAACCCGAAACATGAGGGTTGTTGATTTTGTGGTAAGGATTGAGATTGTCAGGGATAATACAGGAAAACAGATTCTGGTTTCACCGCATAAAAAATCTGTTCATTCATAATAAATTATGCGCTGTCTCCAATTTTAAACTAAATTTACTTCAACAAAATTTATTGCTTCTTTAAATAAATCAACAAATACATTATAGCTAAAAGTAACATCGGAATTATTCATATTCGAAGTAATTCTGTGATCCTTAAATTCTGCAGGTAAATAATCACTATTAGGTTTAAAAGAAAATTTAAAATCATGACTAACAGCATTCCGAAGCAATCTATAGAAATGATACCAAGTTTGATTTGTAAAACTATTTTTTTGTCCAGTTTGTTCACAATAGGTTAATATTACTTCAAATGATTCCTTGATAAGCGCTCTTACCCCCATTTTTGCAAATTCTAATAATTGTAATTTCCTATCATTGTCATTACGTAACAAAGTAGATACTTCATGAAATCTAATAAGACATTCAATATTCGATTTTTTTAAATTATCCAACCAATTTTCATGTTCTTTCAAGTCCGGAGATAAATTTCTTATGTGAAAACATGGTCTCCCACTTTCACTTTCAAGCCAAGAATCATCTAAAAATTCATAACAAGTATCTACTGAAAAAAGTCTACATGCTGCCATTATTAGGGCGAAGTTATGCCGAATATTCGTTAGTTGGATAAGTAAATTTTTCTTATTCATAAATAGTCATCATCCTGAATTGTTTTTGAAAAATGGGGGCAGGTCAGTTCGTTAGGAAAAACTTTTGAATTCAATAGATTCATGGTTCCGGTCTTCTCCAATCTTGATTTTATCAGCAATACTTCATAAACAGACTCCAGGAATCATTTGCCATATTTCCCATATTCCCCTAGAACATATTCGGACAGTTCTTTTCCAAATTCAGAATATATCTTGAGATCCAGGTTGACATTATCGAAATTCAGATATTGAAATCTCAGGATGTCACCATCTGGCGAACCTCCATGAGGCAATACTCCTGCAAAGAAAAATCCTATTTTTTCAAACTTATGTGTTAGTGTAGATGTTCCCGGCAAGTTGAGGGGGAGATCAAGCCATATAACCTCGAAACCTTCCGCCTGTAATTGTTTCAGGTCAGCAAATATCTGTTCATCTATTCTTTTACTATAATTACGAATAAGGATCCTTGCAAGTTTAATCTCGCTTTTATCAGTATGCAATTCCAGGGAGGCTACTTCTTCTTCCCCAAAATCACAAGATTCAGTAGAGATGTTGGGAGCTAATCCAAATTGGCTGTAGATCTTTTTCACCATCTGCACGTGCTCCCCGGGAACATAAATAGTTTCGCTTACAGGAGGCTTTATCATGTAGAAACATGCCAGAACTGCGTTTCTTTTTCCTCTTGCATCTTCATCCTCCAGCTTGCCAAAATCCACCTCCGCAGAGAGGTAACCCAAAAGGAGGGAAGTCTCATGAAGGCCTTCTCTCATGCAAGATTCCTGGGAGTGTGGGTGCACAGCGACAGCCTCGGCATAAACAGCACTTAATCCCTCTTTCCCGGCCTGATTTGTTGTCATCTTTACCAGTTTCGAGAATATTCCCCGTTGTCTGATTGACGGTGCCAGCATTCCCTGACCAATTTCACAGATCGCCGGTGTACTGGAATCTCTTGTCAGGGAAAGCACACCCAGGATTTCGCCCTTATCTGTTACAGCTACGAGAGGAGTCAACAGCTTATGTTTCATCAGATCCACAACCTTCTCCGGATAGTAGATCATCTCATAAAGATAGCTTCTGCCATAGACTTCCCAGACAAGTCTTGATAAGTCCCCTGCTTCTTCTGTTTTCATCTCCCTTATTTCAATAGGCCCTTTATATTTATGTATGATTTCTTTTTGGTCATTTTTTTCAAAAGAATTGCATGTTTTGTCCTTGTAAGTTACAAATTTCAAAAGTATAAGCTCTCTTCCCTTCCTCCCCAGATTTTTCATCACCACTTTATTCAGGTGGCTACGCGCGTGGGACATTGCTTTTCTGCAGTTATCCAGATAATTCTTATAGTGGCCTTCGTGCTTTCCTAAATCTAATTCATTGACAGGTGGTCCCTGGTCAATTATTTTTACTGTCAGGGCATGCTCCTGAATTGAAATGATGAAAGTGATTTCGCCAAAATCGATGCCAGCCTCATCTTTTGCCAGCCAATGTTCCAGTACAAAGTGAAAAGTATTAATGAACTCATCTCTTTCATCATCATCAAACTTGATAAAGCTGCTAACTCTATATATGCAGTCCCCGATGATCTTGCCAAAAGTTTCAGGATCATCAATTGTTATCCTCATGTTTTTTCTTTTTATCATCTCACATCGCTCCCTTATAGAAAATTATAGTAAAAATGTTCATTTCTCCTCCTGGATTTTCCTTCCCCTGAAATATTGTTTTGGAAATTCTGTCCCATAAGAAAGAAAAGCCGATTAACTCAGGACAAGTAATTTTTTCACACAACCAACATCTTCCTGATTGTTTTGTGGCTCTATTTATTGTATGCTATAATGGTTATCATAGTTAATGGAGGTCAGCTTTATGAAGAGGGATTGTCGCACTAATATTAACAAAAGAATTTTGCTTTCTATGGTTCTAATCGTATCCTTTGTTTTATTAATTCTTATTTATACCGTTGGCTGCGGTAGCAGCGACAATGAATCGGGAGCATCACAGGAGGTAACCGGAACAATCAACGAAACCGGCGGGATTTTTGAAACGGGGCAGGCAGTGGTGAACTTTCCTGCGGGAGCTGTGGGTAGTGAAGTATCCATTTCCGGAATGCCGATATTTATTGATGACCTGCCGGAATATCTCATACCTCTTTCCAGCGTCTATGAAATCAGTTTGTCGGATCTGGATGAATATATATCTCATTCGGCAACCCTGAGTTTCAATCTGAGGGAGAGCGCGGAAGGCAAGGGTGTTTCCATATATCATTCCTCGGACGGAGTTACCTGGGATAAACTGGAATCAACGGTTGAAGGAAATACCATATCAGCTTCAGTTCCCGGTTTCAGCTATTTTGTTGCAGCACGAGGCCGGCTTTATTCACTCAGGGTAAATAATAAAAGCCACCATTCACAGATAGCCTGTTTATTTCAATATGACAGTCAATGGGAAAACTCCGGTGTAATGCCCGTTTCCTGGCAGAGAGGATTTCTTTATAGTTCAACTTCATTTATTTTTCAATGGGCAAAGGATTATGCTTTCTGTTGGGCTGAAACGGGAAGATTACAGCCGGGAGTTATTTTTAGAGCCGCTCAACAGATTAGCGGGGATTATGATAATAATAATAAAATCACATTAATAAAAAATCAATGGGAATCATACGAATTCACAAACCAGACTTCAAGCGACCCGGGGAGTATGACCATAGTCCAGGATTCAGGATTACCTGCAAACAGACTCGCCATCGGTATCGCAAGGAGTGGCTCTCCTTTCTGTGTCGCCCAGGCAGTGCCTAATACGGTGAGACAATTTACAGCGGGAAACACGAAGTACTACATTACCATGGGTCATTACAGTCAGGGAGAGGTATTGGACATCTACCGGATTGGCAACAAAGCTGAAATAGTATTTCCTCCGGGAGTCTATTCTATGACAGCAACCTATAATTCCGATGGAACCTGGAAAGTTACGCCGAATTCAAATTAAATGGGGACAGCGCCCTATTATTCTTTCTTGAGAATATACGGTAAAGCAGCCCCCAAAAAAAGCCTTTGTATTGAAGGGTGCAATGTGAAATATAAAATATTGGGCGCTGTCCCCAATTATTCGATATCATCTTACAGAAAATGGAACAGTCGCTATTTTTAAAAAAATTAACGTCTGCAAGGAAAATAGTGGTGGTGGACTGAATAATTGCTATACAGGTCAATCACAAACCTGACTAAAGAAATGAATGAATATTATAGAGATTGCATCCCTTATCATAGTGAGTGATGGATAATGCTGATATGATTGAGCTTTAGAATTCTTAAGTCAATTGAAGGAAACAACCTGTTTGTCTCAAATAATTTTCTGATTACTTTATTTTGTTGGGGGGAGTATTTGTGGATATGAATTCAATCGATAAATCTGGTAGTAATCTGAGTCCATTACAAGAGTTAGTTGGTGATGAGATTACAATCAGAAAGGGAAGACCAGAAGATGCTGAGAATTTTTCCCAATTATTTTTGATGACGGGGGAAGAATTTCTCCCTGCACTCTTTGGGCCAAAAGTTAAAAAATTGATGTCAAGTTTATTCAAATATCCGAATAACTATTTCAGTTTTGAAAACTCATCTTTTCTGATTCTTGATAATCAAATTGCAGGGATGGCGCTTGTATTTGATTATCAACAAAAGAATAGCTGGTTTGTATTTGTAAGAACTTTCTTTTTATTTATTAGATACCTTGGGTGGGATATTTTCTCCCAATTATCACCATTACTAAGATCAGATAATATTATTGCGAAAATTCAGGCAAATGACTTATATCTGAGTAATATTGCTGTCTCCCCTGATTTTCGAGGACAAGGTTTAGGTACTAAACTTTTGAATGTAGTATCCTCAATAGCCAAAAGCAGGGGCTGCAAAAGGATAGTCTTAGATGTTGAGACTGAAAAAAAAGGCGCGATTAGACTTTATCAGAAATTTGGCTATAGGATTACTAAAAAATCAGATTTTCCGATAGGAAATCATATCTTTCATTTTTATCATATGATTTTAGATTTGGAGGTGAAAAGTACTCCAAAGACTTTACCCAAACCAGAACACAAAATTATTAAATCAGAGGACTCAAAAATAGTTGATCATGGAGATAGTGTTGATACAGGTAAAGTGAAAGGAATTCCTAAGAATCCTAAATATAAGTGAATTTTTTCGCTCATCAATAGAGTTCAGATCGAGCCATCCACCCCACTTATTTTTGGCGGTTTTTAAAGAAGAATTGCCAGACTCTCTCAGGGAGTCTTTTTTATATTGCTACGCTTCTTTTGACCTCTTCCCATCCTGGCAGCCGTTCTCGGCTGTCAAGATTCCGGGAAGAATGTCTTAACTTGAATCTTTTCAAAATCCAAAAAGAGGCCAAGAAGATAATAGGAGATTACATTGAATGGTTTAATAACGGAAGATTTTAAAAAGGTAGGGGACCCCTTTGAAGCTTTCAGGGAATACTTCATGGCTCTTATGTTGGTTGACAAAGAGGAGGGTATTCACGATTTCGAGGTGATCGAGGACAAAGAAGACACTGGTTTTATAATATAATAATCACCGGCTCGTAGAGGGATTTTCCTTTTCGATAAAGCAGAACCCTGGACTGGAGCGTTTTCAATTCCGATGAACTCAGGATAAGTAATTTTTTTCACAACCAACATCTTCCTGATTATTTTGTTGTTCTATTTATTGTATGCTATAATGGCTATCATAGTGAATGGAGGTCAGGTTTATGAAGAGGGATTGTCGCACTAATATTAACAAAAGAATCATGCTTTCTATGGTTCTAATCGTATCCTTTGTTTTATTAATTCTGATTTGTACAATTGGCTGTAGCAACAACGACAGCGAATCAGGAACCTCACAGGAGTTCACCGGAACTATCGACGAAGACGGCGGAAATTTTGAAATGGGACAGGTAAATATGGAATTCCCTGCAAATTCCGTGGGTAGTGAAGTATCCATTACCGGAGAACCGGTGTTTATTGACAACCTGCCCGAGGATCTCATACCTCTTTCCAGTGTCTATGAAATCAGTTTGTCGGATCTGGATGAATATATATCTCATTCGGCAACCCTGAGTTTCAATCTGAGGGAGAGCGCGGAAGGCAAGGGTGTTTCCATATATCATTCCTCGGACGGAGTTACCTGGGATAAACTGGAATCAACGGTTGAAGGAAATACCATATCAGCTTCAGTTCCCGGTTTCAGCTATTTTGTCGCAGCACGAGGCCGGATTTATTCACTAAGGGTAATTAATAAAAGCCGCAATTCATGGGAAGCCTGTTTATTTCAATACGACAGTCAATGGCGAAACTCCGGTGTAATGCCCGTTTCCTGGTATTCAAAATATCTTCATAATTCAACTTCATTCACTTTTCAATGGGTAAAGGATTATTCTTTCTGCTGGGCTGAAACGGGATTATTACGGCCGGGAGTAATTTTTATGAGCTCTCAGACTATTAACGGGGATCTCTCTTCAAACAATAAAATCACATTAACCAATCAACAGGGCGCTGGCCAATTTATTAATTTGTGTTCCGGTGATCCGCAGGGGAGTATGACCATAGTTCAGGATTCAACAATACTTATGCAGAGATTTGCCATCGGTCTTGCTATGAGCGGCTCTCCTTTCTGTGCCGCCCAGGCAGCGCCCAATATGGTGACCTCATTTGTGCCCACAAACACGAAGTACTACATTACCATGGGCAATTACAGGATGGGAGAGGTATTGGACATCTACTATATTAGCAACAAAGCGGAAATAGTCTTTCCTCCGGGAGTCTATTCAATGACTGCAACCTATAATGCCAATGGAACCTGGAAAGTTACATCGGGGGATCGCTCTTTTTCTCCTTGATTTTAATACTTAGCTATTGGCAAGATTATCAGTATTTCATACATGGCATTATGAAAAAAAGCGGAAGTCATGTTATTAATTCCTCTCAAACATACTGATATGAATATCAAAAACCCCCTTGTTTTATGGCTTTCGAGCGCACGAAAGCCATAGCCATTCGCTTTACTTAATAGAAACAGCACTTTGACAGGATTAACATATATGATGTTAAATTAGATAATTAGTAAGCATTCAGTTCTCTCTTGTATGAGTGGCATCTTGCCGCGAAAATCGAGGCTGGAAGGCTCTCCTACAGTTATGGGTCTGAATAAACACGATAATTATAATTTACAACAGGAGAGTGTCGAATATGAAAACTTTACTATTTGCACCCCTCGCTTGCAACCTGGCGGAAGTTACCCGGGCCATCGATATGGCGAAAGCCTGCAAGGACAATTTTAATATTCTTTTTCAGAGTTATGGCGGTGACTTTGAAAAAGAAATAATAAAAGAGGGATTTGAAGTCAGGAAACTTTCTCCCCAGATGACGCCGGAGAGAGTCGAGAAATTTTGGAAAGTGGATAAGGGCGAGTCTTTTTCTTTAGATGATTTCTTCACGGTCGATGAACTTACCACGCGGGTTGAAAGTGAATTGGCGCTTTATGAAGAAGTGAAGCCTGCCGCAGTTGTTACAGGTTTCTGCCTCAGCGTCCCCATCTCAACAAGAGTGGCGGGCGTTCCTCTGGTATGGGTTATTCAATCGACCTGGATAAAGCAATATTACGAGTCGGGTATGGCAACCTGCCCCGATGTTATGGATTTTTCCATTTTAAGATTCATACCGGATCATATAATGGACAAGCTAAGCGAACCGATAATGGAATTTATTTATTGGGCATACATAGGGACCTTTAACAAGACGGCTAAAAAATTCGGGGTAAAGCCCTATGAAACCATGTTTGATTTATGGGACTGCGAACATGTTCTGCTTGCCGAGCCGCCGGGATTTTCCGGGCTGAAAGACCTGCCGTCCAACTACCATTACATAGGACCCCTGGTTGGAAAGCTGGATATGGAAGTACCCGAGGAAATCCTGAATATGCCAAAGGATATGCCAATTGTATATTTTGCAATGGGAAGCTCCGGCACCCATAAAATCGTGGCAAAAATTCTTGAAGGATTTGAAGGGCAGCCTTTCCGGGTCATATCGCCGGTGAAAGCCCTTGTTGAAAAGCTTAATGTGAATGTCCCTTCCAATGTCATTGCCACAGGATGGCTGCCTGCACACAAAGTCAACCCAATGGCTGACATTTCCGTCATACATGGCGGCATAGGAACGGTCATGACGGCATGTCTCGCAGGCCTTCCTGTTGTAGGTGTGGGAATGCAGCCCGAGCAGGAGGCTAACCTGGAATGCCTTGTCAGGAAAGGCTTTGCCATACGGATTAAAAAGAAGCGTCTCTCATCGGAGAAGATCAACGAGGACATAAAAAAGCTCCTGAAAGATGAAGATGCCAAAAGAAAAGCCAAAGAGTTCCAAAAAGAGATTGAAAAATGGGACGACCCGAATAAGATTACAGAGTTTTTTGTGAGAACGTTTAAATAAGTTCGGCCTCTGATTTTTTCCGGCTTAATTGATTGACTTCCGCCTTGCTCCGCAGGATGCTTGTAGGTTTGTAATATGAGCCCTTAAGAACTATGCGGGGAAGAAAATCCTGAATTTCGTGTGATTGGCAAGAAATTGATAAAGGAGAAAACAAAATGATCGAAATCCTGGAAAGAAGCAAGGATAATGTACTCGGATTCGAAGTGTCGGGAAAAATATCGGAATCTGATTTCCGAGATACCGCCGCCAAGTTGGATGAGGCGATAAAAAAATACAAAAAAATCAGTTGGCTCTTTGTCGTGAAAAGCAATAAATATGACAGCCCCCACATCATATTTGAGATAATGGGCTGGGCTCTGAAAAACCTGTCACACTTCGATCGAATGGCGGTGGTGGGCGATAAGATATGGGAAGAACTGCTCATCGAGGCCGACAGCTATCTATTCGGCGATCAATACTACGACATATCCCAACTGGAAGAGGCGTGGCAATTCGTGGAAGGTAAAGTCGAGTTAATGTATTGAGTTTAGTCAGGAAAATTTTTGCTTTTTCCGTCGGCTTGGATTGGCGATTTTCTCCCGCCTGCTTCCTTTTGCCCCTCCAAAATGACTTATCCGGGTAATCCCTTTCCGTCCCGATACAAAAGCCCGCCATTTGGCGGGCTTCGCATATCAAAAAAACCTAAAAAACGATGATGGCACTGAGCTTCAGATTTAGAAATAGGGCGTGCACAACCTTAACCCGCGAAATTTCATGTATTCTCAGTAAACATTTTACTTTCAACAAATTTATCCAGGTTGAGAGGGATTGCCAGGGAAAACGCGCGGGGGCTGGGTTTTCCTCATCTGTTCAGTTCTGTGCAGAGGTATCATTCTTGATGGTGAAAAGGTATTGGTTGGTTCCCACGTAAAGAGCGCCATCATGGTCGAAATACACCCCGCCATACTCGTGGCAGTAATCTGCTCCGCGCCCCAGGGGAATACTCCATATGCCCCGACCATCATGCGAATCTATAGCTGAAATCTGGTACATTGCCCCCTCTGTCGCCGAGATTTCATCATTCCAATGCCCGGTATGGGCGAAGATAATACCGCTTTCACGGCACAGCATGGACATCGCAAAGAAGCAGTCCTGTTGATCGTACCAGATCGTAGAAGCCGGCTGGCTGGTATTCGATGGGTCGATGTCAATCCTCAGCATACCAGGCTCATTTGGTATAAGTTGTGATTCGGGCCAGTTGGCGGTGTGTCCGTAATTGTTCTCTGGCACGATGGTGGAGTCCACTGCGATGAAAGAAGCTTCGTCACATCCCCGCTCATCCGGGAGAACCGGCACCTCGGCAACCAGCGATCCATCCTGCTGGTCAACTACGACCACGTTGAATTGGGGATTGTCATTGTCAGCGAAAGTTACATATTTCTTGCCGTTGCTCCTGTTCACCATAATACTGGGCGTTGTGCCGGAACCGATATTCTTGAGGCCGGTTTTCAGGATTCCGCAGTTCTTGTATGAGTAATTCCATCTCTGTGCTATAGTCCGGGATACGGGATCGTAAGAGTAGGAGTGCAGTAAGCCCCAGGTGCATTTTTCATCGGCATCCACTCCGTTGGTGACGAAATAGACACCATCCTCATCCACCGCCATGGTATTATTGTTCCACTGGTCAGTCAATTCCACACTGTCTATAAGTTGTGTCACGGCGCCGGACGGCTGGTTGGCATCAGGGGTGACTTGAACCACGGCTATGTAAGCCGGGTTTATGAGTTGTGGCTGTTCGAAATCATATTTTCCCGCGATCAGGCACCAGTAAAGATTTGGTCTTGTCTGATCCCACACCGGTAAGGTTGCGTATAGACTGCTGTTTTCAGATGATCCGGTGACCAGCGCCAAAATGTTATCACTTTCCCATAACGGGGTGAGTTCGTTAACATTCTTCCCGCGATCCACGTTCGCCGTTGGGAAACATTTCATCTTGTTATCCCCCACGACCACCGTGTTGTCGTCGTTGTTCATGAAGAAGTAGGCGCCACCGAAGGTGCCCGGCACGAACTGACCGGTTTGAGTTGCCGTGAGAATATTCAAATCCTGATCAAAGACAATAAGTCGATAGATTTGAGTCTCGTATTCCAGCGAAATCCCGATCATCTGGTTGTTGCTGTTGCAGGCCATTATAGGTGTGAATCCATAAGGATTGAGCTTCTTAATCACTTTAAGCCGCGATTCGGTCGGTCCATAAAGGCCGACGCTCTCGGAGCAGTAGCTGTCCTGATGACCACTGCTCCAGTTATTTGCGCCCATCCATGGATTGCGGGGGAGACTAATACCTGCAAATATGTTGTTTGAGCTTACAGCGGGCGTCACATCATAATATGTTGCGTCCGATGATCCATTTCCATTGGAGTCCCCGCCTGAGGAGCATGAGGCAAACAGAATTGCCGCAACAAAGATCAGTATAGCCAGAGTCATTAATTTTCTATATTGTGAATTCATAATGAACCTCCCTTAAAGTAAATAATACTATTCTATTTATCCTCCCCCCGCATTTTCCCTTTCCCAATTCTTCAAATGATTCATCTATCTTTTGATAGTTTAGTAGGAATTTCGTAAAAATGATAAAAGTAGCTTTGGCTCATATACATGGCTCATATACATATATTTAAGGAGATCTTTTCGTGAAGAAAAATATAAAGATCTTCGCTGTGGTCTTGTGTCTGCTATACTCCCATGACAATAAAATGTCATGAAAATATTTTATCTGTTTTGCATGGT
>JAIORV010000068.1 GCA_021107945.1 Vulcanimicrobiota bacterium
CTGATTAATACATCGGAGGTATGCAAGCCCCGTTCCTGAGAAAGGTTTGTTTTTTTAAGTAAACTGATCATATTCCGCTCAGGATGACAGTTTCATGCGTTTCTTTCCTGGAAATGCGTAAGTTATGTTAAGTATAAAGGAAAACGATGCGAATCGGGGAATCTCATGTTGCCATGAATAATAAATCTAAAATCATTACAGCGATTATCCTGATAATATTGTCGGCCATATCTACTGCTATTTATTTTAAATATTTCCACCCCCAATACAACGACTGGGCGGTGGAGACATCCCCCGACGGTGAAAGGCTTGCACTTGTCAGAATGGTTGCTCCGCGGGGTAAGAGGGAATATAAATTCCAGATATGGACTTTTAAAACAGACGGATCCTCCGGAAGACGCCTGTTCAGAGTTCCCGACGAATACACGGTGGACATGGAAACAATGAATCCCATTTACTGGATCAATGATGAGCTTTTCCTGATTGTGAGAGATAAAAGAGGATTCAGGGCAATTTATATAATCAATTCGCAAACTGGAAAAGCAAGGTTATGGTCACAAGGCTTCAAAAATGATTTGATTCTGGGGTTGACTTCAAAGGGTGCGTTGACCGCGAGATACCTGCATTACAACAATTTCTACCTTCTTTTCAGGCCATTCGGGAAGAAAAATTTCACCAAGCTGCAAAAAGTAATAACCAATAATCCCAGAGCAAAGTCGGCTATATCTTCCGACGGAAATAATATTATTATTATTGAATCCTATCATAATTCACGAACTAATCCCCAGATAAATAATCTCCTTACGATAGATCGCTCCAGTGATAAAACCAGCATTTGTGGAATAGATGACATGCTCATATATTACCCCCGGTGGATAGAGGCAGGAAAGAAATTAGTCTTTATTGCAAAGGAAGGCTTGCATACACTGAATTTTTCCGGTAAGAACATTGAATCCGAAGACATAAAAATCCCCGGCAATTTCAGGATTTATTATTCTTATGATAAAAACAACAACATGGTTTATATCCCGACCGACAGCCAGGATGAACTTTATGTGGGTAAATTGAAGCGTGCAAAATTTGACAGGGTGAAGATCGGGGTTCCCATCATGCCTCCCGTCAAAATTTCACCCGACGGCAAACACCTTTTCTTTATAAGTTATGATAATGATAGAAATTGTAATCTTTACAGCTTTAACCTCAAGGAGAGAAAACTTGTAGAATTAACTAAGAACGAATTCGGGAAAAGACATCTCACCCGCAGAAAAATGAGAATTCTTTTTGACAGAAGACAATATGGAATAATTATCAGTAAAGAAGAAAGAGATAAAAGAGAAGAAGCAAAATAAAGACAAATGGGATATTCCACCCTCCCGGAACCAAAAACCTTTTAGCTAAAAGCTAAAAGGTTTGTATTTATCATTTTAATTTTAAAATTCTACATCATTGTTGACGTATCGATATACATTTCCTCGAGTTTTCTCCTGTTTTCCCGGTTTACTTTCATTGCCTTGTTAATGCTCTCATTGCCCTCATCAACCAATTGTAATCCATATTCTATATGTTCAGGATCCTCATCTTCCAGGTATAACATCATATGAGCGATTCCTTCGTTATAAAGGGCGATTCCGTTAAACCCCACTTCCAACTCCTCCGCGAAGTCGTCGTAGGCTTCTTCAGGGATCTCGATTTCTCTGATTTCCTGCTCTTTCTTAGCTAAAACCTGAGAAATACTTTCCAGGAATTCCCCATATTCTTCCACCGTCCATTCCCCATTCAGCACCAGATCTCCAGCCTCTTTCAACTGATAATACCTCTCCATTACAGTCTCGGAAAGTTTCGGTGACTGGGTAGCGGCAGGTATATTGGGAAGAACCGCCTGGCAATTTACACAATATTTTTTATTCTCCTGATTCTGAGCACCGCAACGTGTACAAACTTTCAAGGAATAAACCTCCCTTCATTCTCTACCTTGAGGGAACCACAAAATTCAAGTTAAAACTTTTATTCTCTATAAAGGAAATGTTCTCCTTCTAACAAAAAACATTATTACATCTTTTCCCATGGAGAAGTAATTGTTCCGTTATACATAAAGTTCAATTATAATATAAATGGAAGTGAGGAGAATATAAATTGAAATTTCATGCAACAATATTAATTCTCGTTTTAATTCTGATTAACATGATTCCAACACAGGCTCCTGCCCAGGACGGCAGGAGAATTATTGACAGCCTTTATATGTCGTCGGGGAGACTTCCCATAAATGATCTGGTGGCCGACGTGGAGGTATTTGCTCCCCTGGAGAAGCAGAAGGGAGCGACCTCACTTTCACTGGCATCAAAGGATAAGGTGGTATTTAAGAAGCCTAATAAACTCAAGCTGGATATAATCATAAATGATCCCGGTGGAGCGCTGGACGGCAAGCAGATGACAATCATCCGCGATGGTGTACAATGCTGGCAATATGTGTCGGCGGGGCAATATCCGGTAAAGAAGAAGCCCGATGAACCGAGTCCCACTCTTAACCTGCCGCCCAACATACAGGTATATCCGCAGGACGCCAATAATATTTACACTGTGATCGGCAAGGAGAAAATCAGCAAAATAAATACCACAAAAGTTAAGATTGACGATAAGGGAACGGGGGAAATCACAATTATATGGGTTGACACGAAGAGATGGGTTCCCGTAAAGATGGAGAAGAAAGTGCCTGACCCCAAAGGAAAAGGATCTCCGATAACAAAAACGGTTAATTACCGGGAATTCAGACAGCTCAAGGATGGCAGATGGTTCCCCTTCGTACTGGAAGTCAAGGTGAACGGAAAAACCAACAGAGTCGTAGTTTACAAAGCTCTTTCCATAAATGTGGGAGTTGAGGATCACCTGTTCGAGCCTATGAAAAAATTCATAAAATAAGGCATCTTCCTTGTTTGTTAAATGATTGGACAAAGTTATGAATTAGATGAAATGAAGAATTCAGGAATAATGGAATATGCAGTTTAAAGTTTTATGAAGATGAGGTCTGGGGAATAATTCTCGCCATGCCCGTCCGAATAATAATCAACGGTTATTTTCGAGTTCTCCCCTGTCTTTACCGTATCATTCTCTCTCAATTCCATCATCAATCCCACCTTTACGGGTTTTGTGGGGTTGGATGAGGGGAAAGGGGAAAGGGGAGGTGGGAAACGAGATCTATTATCCGTCATCCATTATCCGAATCCCTCTGTGGTCTTTGTGGTGAAAAATATACGTACATTATGCACCATTCGTTTATCGGGACGAGGACGTCCCTCCTACAGTTATGAACTCTGCTATCCGAGCTTTATTGGCTGTTACAGACCATATTCCAACAAATTCATAAATACCCTCCAGGCTTATTCTTGCCCTTGTTTTTTTTATAATCCTACCCTCCAACAGAACGGGAATAAAAAAATAGGAAGATAGAGTTTTAAAGGATATCGATAGTAAATATAAAATAAACGAGGCCAGTGTAAAAAAAATATATCCCCTTTGAGAACTTTAATGGGTAAAAGTATATTTGCATGAATAGACATTATTTATTGGAGAGTATGATGTTAAGTAAAGAGATGGTATCAAGCAAAGAGAATTCCACTAATCATAGTGAACTGGAGCATATCCCCAAAATTCTACATGTCGATGATGATCTAGGCTTTCTGAAGTTATTTTCAAGCATGTTCGGCAAGCAATTTAATATCTCATCGGTTGCGTCCGGGACTGAAGCTCTTGACATATTAAAAATAGAAGAATTTGACGCTGTTTTAACCGATTATGAGATGCCGGGCATGAACGGATTGGAACTTTTAAAAGGGATAAAAAAAGAATACTCTGATCTTCCTGTCATTTTTTATACCGGCCAGGGTAATGAAGATGTAGCAAGGGAAGCTTTTGTGAACGGCGTGACCGATTATTTCACAAAATACAGCTATTCTCTTGTCCATAATGAGAAACTCAGGAATTCTATTAAAAATGCAATTGAAAAGAAAAAAGTTGGAGATGCCCTTGCCAGGAGTCAGGAAACGCTGAGGGAAATGTTCGAAAACATGAGCAGTGCCGTGGCAATATATGAAGCCGTTGATGACTGTAACGATTTTATATTTGTTAATTTCAACAGGACAGGAGAAAAGATAGAAAATGTCCGAAGAGAGGATTTGATCGGGAAAAGACTCAAGGATGTTTTTCCTGCCGTGGAGGAATTCGGATTGTTTCCGGTTTTAAAGAGAGTATGGGAAACAGGTGAGCCTGAAAGATTTCCACTTGCTCTATATCAGGATGAAAGGACAGAAGGATGGAGAGATAATTTCGTATTCAAGCTTTCAACGGGTGAGGTT
The DNA here is from genome assembly GCA_021107945.1 of Vulcanimicrobiota bacterium. Lineage (GTDB taxonomy): Bacteria > Vulcanimicrobiota > JAJTBE01 > JAJTBE01 > JAJTBE01 > JAIORV01. The sequence continues at coordinate 4,350 of JAIORV010000068.1, forward strand.
GTAGCGATATATGATGATGTGACGGAAAAAAAGAACGCGGAGTTTCGAATTAAACATCTTAACAGGGTCTTAAAAGCAATCAGAAACGTGAACCAGTTAGTTGTAAGAGAAAAAGACAAGGAAAAACTCCTTCAGGGCGTTTGTGACAATCTTATTGAAACAATGGGTTATGTAAGTGCCTGGATAGCTATTATTGATAAAGAAGGAAGTTTCTTAACGGCAAAAGAAGCGGGAGTCGGAGAAGAATTTGCCAAGTTTTATGAGAGATTGGAGAAGAATGATTACCCTGAATGCATTAAAATTGCCTGGAGGGAGGTAGGGGTGATTTCATACACGGGGGAAGAAATATTAGATATGGATTGTCCTCTTAAAGATGTTTATATAGGAAATTCAGGAATGACAACGCGAGTTGAACACTTTGGACGAATTTTTGGATTTTTATCAATTATAGTTCCAAGAAATATCATTATTAACGAAGAAGAAAAATCGCTGTTTTACGAAGTTGCGGGTGATATTGCATACGCCCTTGACAGTCTTGAAATTAAAGAGGAAAGGAATGGTCATTGGAAATCTCTGAAGGAAAAGTCACTACAGTTTATTGAAAGAGGAAAAGAGCTGAATTGTCTTTACAAAATATCCAGATTTATAGAAAAAAAGGATGTTTCAGGTGTTTCAGTAGATCAGATGCTTCAGGGTATTGTCGGGTTGATACCACCGGGATTTCATCACCCGGAAATCACTGTGGCGAGGTTTGTTGTTAACGGTATAGAGTTTATGACGAAAGGTTTTGTAAAAACTCCATGGTTGGTCAAATCGGATCTATTTGTCGATGGTAATATAATTGGAGCTTTGGAAGTTTATTACACAGAAAAGATTTCCGATATTTACGAAGATCCGTTTCTTCCGGAAGAAAAAATGTTAATAAATGCAATAACCGAGAGAATGGGGAGGGTTATAAAACGTAAAAGAACGGAAAAATTATTAAAGAGAGAGCATGCTGTTTTGAGCAATATCATAGAAACAAGTCCCGCCGGGGTCTCGACGGTGGATAAAGACGGCAATTTTACATTTGCAAACACAAAGGCGGAAGAAATATTAAAATTGGAGAGAGATGAAATCAACAAAAGAAAGTATAACGATCCGAAATGGCATATTACTGACTTTGAGGGGAAGTTTTTTCCGGATGTTATGCTGCCTTTCAACATTGTAAAGAGAACCCTGAAGCCTGTTTATAATGTGCACCACGCGATTGAAGCAGAGCATAGTGAAAGAGTGCTTCTGTCTATTAGCTCCTCTCCCCTTTTTGATGAAAACGGGAATTTTGACGGTATGGTATCAACGATTGAAGATATAACCCAAAAAATTAGAATGGAGAAAGAGCTATTAAACATGGAGAAGCTTGAATCGATTGGAGTTCTTGCGGGTGGAATCGCACATGATTTCAATAATGTTCTCACTTCAATAATCGGAAATATATCACTTGCAAAAATTAACCTCGAACCTGATGAGGAAGCTTTTGAAGCATTGACGGATGCAGAAAAATCATCCGATCAGGCAAGAAAGCTTACAAAGCAAATATTGACATTCGCAAAAGGCGGAGTACCGGTTAAAAAGACTGTATTTATTGAAGATTTTATCAGGAATACAGTTCAATTCTCCATGAGAGAATCAAATGTGGCGGTTGAATTCAACTTTGAAGATGAATTATGGACTGTTGAAATTGATGAAGATCAGATGGCAAGAGCGCTATACAATATAGTAATAAATGCACAACAGGCCACTCCCGGCGGTGGAGTAATAAAAGTTAAAGTACAGAATGCTATTCTTAACGAAACTGAAGTCACTACTTTGAAGAAGGGGAAATATGTAAAGGTATCCGTGCTCGACCAGGGATCGGGCATTCCGGAAAAAAATATCAATAAAGTTTTCGACCCATTTTTCAGTACAAAAGAAATTGGAAGAGGAATGGGACTTACAACGGCATACTCGATCATTAAAAAGCATGAAGGCGATATTGTAGTAGATTCAGACGGTAAATCCCGGACGGAAGTTATCTTCTATATTCCGGCATTATTAAAGAAAGAAAAGATTAATGTACATACTATTGCTGAGCCAGTTCCCGTTAATGGGAGAATCCTTGTTGTTGATGATGAAAGAATAGTGAGAAAAGTTGCCACAAAAATACTTGAAAAGATTGGATACAATGCCGAATCTGCGAAAAACGCGGAGGAAGGGATTGACATGTATCTGGATGCAATGCAAGCCGGGCGAAAATTTGACATTGTTATTATGGATCTGACAATGCCCGGGGGAATGGACGGCACGGAAGCAACAGGAAAAATATTAGAGATTGATCCGTCTGCGAAAATTATTGTCTCAAGTGGATATTCAACTGACCCCATGATGGTGGAATATGGGAATTATGGATTTTGCTCTTTCCTGACAAAACCATATTCTGTTAAAGATATAAAGGAGACTATCTCCGGAGTTCTGAAAGACGGAGCTGAATCCTGATTTATATTTTCAGCAATTCTCCAGCCTTTACCGCCCTATATATGTCAGAGTTCTTTCCCTTCATATATATTGCTTCTGTCGGACAAAGAGAAATACATCTCATACATTGCTGACATTTACCGAGAAATTCCGGATAATCATTCATCTCGATATTTCCAATGGGACAGAGCTTTATACATATGTTGCATTGCTTACATTTATCTCTGTCAACCTGAAATTTCTTTCCCATTTTTGCAAAGAAATTCCATGCAAAGCCGCTGCGGGAAACTGAGCAAATCAAATCAGAGAAAAAGCTCTGACTTTTCCATTCCGCCTGACCGTCGATAAGACTCTTTGCATATTCCCGAGCTTCTTTCAGCCCCCCGGATATTAGTTCTTTGTTTTTAGTTTCGTTTATTTCACCGGGAAACCAGTTGCCGGGCATCTTGATTTCCTTCGAACCGATTGTTTTATATCCGCGTTTTTGAAGAAGCTTTTTCATCGGACCCACTAATCCACCGGATATTTGAGCAAGTGTATCAACCATAAAAATCTCGGTGCCTTGAGCATCCGGTAACTTCTCGAAAAAATCCCATATAAACTTGTATGTTGACTGGGCGGCCACAGGAAAACCTATCCCTATGGTGTGACTTGAATCAAAATCCTCCGGGTTTACATTTTCAATACGGAAAAGATTGACTTCCATTCCCTCTTCTTTGAATAAGTCTGCCATTTCTTTGACCACAAGATATGTATTCCCACTCCCCGAGAAAAAGTAAAAATCGATTGTTTTGATACTCATAATTATCCTCCGCATCCCTTGTTTTTCATCTGTTCAGTCAGGGTAGCCGAGGGTAGATATCCCCGGCGCAATTCTAATCTAAAGAAATTCAAGATGTATGAATGAATACCTTTTCATAAAAAAGCTGTAATATCCGTTTATCGGGATGGGGACATCCCTCCTTTATGGGAAAGGGGAAAGGGGAGGTGGGAAAGGGGAGGTGGGAAACGAGATCCATTATCCGTCATCCATTTTCCATTATCCGTTTATCGTTATCCGTTTATCGTTATCCGTTTATCGTTATCCGTTTATCGGGACGAGGACGTCCCTCCTACAGCTCCGCTCCCCGCTCCGCATAACCCTCTGTGATCTCTGTGTCTTCTGTGGTGAAAAAACATACATCCTGTAGTATCCGTTTATCGGGATGGGGACATCCCTCCTTTATGGGAAAGGGGAAAGGGGAAAGGGGAGGTGGGAAACGAGAGGCGGGAAGCGGGTCATCCGTTCTCCCCTTTGTGGTCTTTGCGGTGAAAAAAAATGTTATCAAAGATTAGGTCATGTTAGCACAATTCAACACACCACAGCAACATTACACCTATTTGACATTAATGACAATATATGATACAATTTGATATAGATGAATCATTATGACAAGGAGGGCGCACCCATGAGCAATACTCCGGAAACCCGAACCGACACCATGAATACATGGGAACTACAACAGACCACACTGACGGGAAGCGAAATTCATCACAGGGAAGAAGCGGAGATCATCGGAATCAAAGAAGTAACCGATATCCTGGGAATCTCACGATCTACTCTCTATCGCTGGATGAAAGACGGAAGAGTTACCGGCAAAAAACTCGGAGGTCAATGGCGATTCTACAGGGATGATGTCTATAGGCTTCTCAGCGCTCCGCACCGGGAGCAGGGCGAAATCGTGGAGAAAAGCTTTGAAAAGGCAATCGAAACATACCGACAACTATTTAAATCGATTAAAATTGATGATGAAAAAATTCTTGAATTGACTCCCGTCGCACCTGACGAAGAGGACAGAGAAGAAAGCTCCCGCAGCCCGGTCTCCGAGCTATTTGATTTGATCCTTATAAGAGCTGTCATGGAAGAGGCCTCGGACATTCATATTGATCCTTACGGGAATTCAATCCGTATCCGGCACAGGGATATGGGAACACTTTATAATATCTGCCTCCTCCCCGAGGAGTTAAATCCTTTGCTTGCTATACATATAAAGAAAGTGGCGGGATGCGAGCATGACCTGAATCGTGTTCCCCAGAACGGCAAATTTACCCGCCGGATCGGAGAAAGGGAAGTGATCTTCCGGGCAAACTTTTTTCCATGCATTGAAGGGGAGGCAATTGAATTGAGAATATTGGATAAAAACATTGCCATACCGCCGGTGACGGAGCTGGGGTTGAATCCCGCCGATGCTGAAAAACTATCCGATGCCATTCACGCAAAATCAGGACTTATCATAGTTACCGGACCCACCGGGAGTGGAAAGACTACGGCATTATACTCGTGTCTCCAGGAAATCAATACGGAGGGAAAAAATATTCTCACGGTGGAAGATCCCGTTGAAATATCATTCAAGGGAATAACTCAATCACAAGTGCTCCCCGACAGAGGATACACTTTTGCTAAAGCTATACGGGCAATGTTCAGGCATGATCCCGATGTCATAATGGTGGGAGAAATAAGAGATCTGGACATAATGAGATTTCTTCTACAGGCATCCATCACGGGCCATCTTGCCTTCACCGCACTGCATGCCCCGGATACGGTTTCGGCAATTAAGCGACTTCTGGATCTGGGCGTTGAGCCTTTTCTTGTAAATGACTCCGTTTCTCTTATTATTTCAGGTCGTATTGTCAGGAGGATCTGCCGTCATTGCAAAGAAGAAGTTGCAGCCGACCCCGAACTTATAAAGAAGATGGCTTTCCCACTTTCATTCATCAAGAATTCCACATATCGGGGCAGGGGATGTAATTTTTGCCACGGGAAGGGCTACAAGGGAATGACTGCAATATATGAGGTGTTATCACTTACCGATGAGGTAAAACATCTCATTGACCGGAACGCCCCCATATCTGAGATTCGAAAAGCGGCCCTTGAAGCGGGGATGAATACCATGAGAAGCGAGGCAAAAAGAAAGGTAAAGGAAGGAATCACTACACTGGAAGAGATATACAAAGTGCTTTATAACTAATAGGAGGATATATATGGAAATCAATCCTTTGCAAAGCAAAAACATCAAAATAAAAGGACGGTCAACTCCCGCAACAAGTAAACCGCCGGGTTTTGGCAGAGATTCCGTTCAGATATCAGGGAACAGGGAAATGAACCTGGTTTCAGGCGAAAAATTAAAGAAGCTTTTTGCTCCCACCCGGGCCACATGGACTCATGAATGGGACAAGAAACCACACCGCAAAAGCTTTCTCCTGTCAAAAGATGGAAATCTCTATACCGGGGATTATAAAGAGCTCTATTGCCTGGATCGGAAAACAGGTAAGGTAAAATGGAAAAAGAAATTTGAAAGGGAGCTTGATTCTTTCCCGGGTGTTGTGGGGATTGATAACACTCTTTATGTCTGTACAACCGATTCCCATATAAGAGCTATCGATCCAAAAAACGGTAATGAGAAGTGGAGTTTTGATATGAAAGTCCGCGGAGGCACGCCTAAAATCGGCCCCGACGGAAGTCTTTATGCTCAGTATAAAGATGATCTTTGCATTCTCAAACCAAACGGCAGGAAAAAGTGGACTTACAGGATCAACGAGTACATGCAAAGAGTGGTGGAAATTGACGGTAACGGCGCATCTTACGTTGCAACCAAAGACAAAGGCGTGTTTGCTTTCTCACCGCGCGGGAAGAAGCTCTGGAATCATCCCGGAAAATCAGTTTTCACAGGGGATGACGATGTCTATGTCGCTGGGGAGAATAGCGTTTTACGGGTTGATCCCAAGACAGGCAATGAGTTGTGGGAAAAAAATGTGGGAGAGTATTGGGTTGGACGTTCGAAGTGCGGGAAGGTTGTATTACATAGATACGGAAGAATTACCTGCCTGGACAGGGATAACGGAAACACTATCTGGAAAAATGAGACAAACGGCAGTCATTATGTAAGATATCTGAGCGATGAGGGTGTGGCCATAGTAGGATCCGACGAGGGTGAGATATATGCTTTGGATCCCGGGAATGGAAACAGAATATGGACCCACAAGTGCAGGGCGGAAGCGCAATATGGAAACGCCTGTTTGAGAGAAGACGGGATTTTATTTATAAGTGACAATAAAACAATATATGGTCTTGATATTAAAACGGGAAATTCAAAGTTTAGTTATTCGCCCGGCGGGGATATAGAGCAATTCGATATGGACGAGGGGAAAGAATCCCTTATTATCGAGGAGAAAGATACATTTAATATTCAGTTGGTTGAATGCAAATCCGTCGATGAAACGGCAAGAGAGATTATGGATGACTCCGGCAAGAGCGACGATACGGTTAAAAAGATAGATAAAGGAGAAAAGTTTGTTGACATAGGCGGTGTAAGATTGCCCATTCAGGGGACTTGAGCTTGCCTGCCTGAGCAATAAACTATTCACCGCAAATGTCCCTCCTATAAATTTAGAGGCGGGAGGTGAGAGGCGGGAGGTGAGAAGCGGGGAGCGGGATCTGTTCTGCACCATCTGCCATCATTCATTTTCTTCGTATCTTCGTGATAAAAAAATCTCTGTGGTCTCTGCGATCTCTGCGGTGAAAAAATACGTACATCCTGCACTATCCGTTTATCAGGATGGGGACATCCCTCCTGTATGGGAAAGGGGAGGTGGGAAACGAGATCCATTATCCGTCATCCATTTTCCATTATCCGTTTATCGGGACGAGGACGTCCCTCCTACAGATTCGGGCTGCATTATCCGTTTTCCGAATTCCTCTGTGGTCTTTGCGGTAAAAAACACGTTGGATGGGGACATCCCTCCTGCAAACGCGAGAAAGGCCTTCCGAAATGACATTCGCTTACGTCCCAATCATTAAATTGTGAAAAAAATCCTTTAAACGGGAAGGTATTTGTGATGTTGTAAAGAAAGAAAAAGCGATTTTAATTGCCATAATTTCCAGATGGAACCCAGGATATAAAATTCCCAGGGAAATGGCAAGCGATTTGGGGTATGTATATTGAAGGTACGGGCTGAAAAACCATGCCGGCATTGTCGGTTCCTAAATTTTTGGATTATGAGAAGTAGCCGAATCTATATCAAGGGTCAATACCCAAAATTTCTAATAAGAACCAGGGGAGTCCGGGAATATTCCCGACTACCCTTTTTTAATTGAGAATCATTGAATATGGTATTTTGCAATAATGTAACTATTCAGTCCAGGTAGTCCGGGGAAATTATCCCTTGCTACTTAAGAAATGGAGATCTGGACGGTTATAATTAAATGGGCGATCAGGGGTGTATAAATATGGAAAGCAAGTATAAGTATATCGGGCAGAAAATCAATGTCAAGCAGAAGAAGTGGAAGACCCAACATCAGTTTGTCAGAATTATCAAGGATCGATGTAAGGGATGCAATCTGTGTATTGAATTTTGCCCCGAAGGGATACTTGAAGTATCGGAGGAGTTTAACGCCAAGGGTTATCATCCTCCCCGGATTCGAGAGTCGTTTAAAAGGGGATATGATGACCGGGCTTGCATAGGGTGTGAATATTGCGCCCTGATATGTCCCGAGTTCGCTATCTACACGGTACCCGAGGAGGAGACAGCGTGACCACACAGACACTCAGCGGTGAATTTTTCATGGCAGGTAATGCGGCGGCGGCAGAAGGTGCAATTGCCGCAGGATGCAGGTTCTTTGGCGGATACCCTATCACTCCATCCACCGAGCTGGCGGAGAGAATGTCCCGACGACTTCCACAAATAGGGGGAGTTTTCATCCAGATGGAAGACGAGATAGCATCTATGGCCGCTATTTTAGGAGCTTCATGGGCGGGCAAAAAAAGTATGACCGCAACATCAGGCCCCGGTATATCATTGATGATGGAGAACATAGGACTCGGGGTGATTACCGAGACTCCCTGCGTGATAGTCAACGTGCAAAGAGGAGGCCCCTCAACGGGACTTCCAACTCTCGTGGGACAGCAGGACGTAATGCAGGCAAGATGGGGATCTCATGGAGACTACGAAATAATAGCCCTTGCTCCGGGATCTGTTCAGGAATGCTTCGATGTTGTCATAAAAGCATTTAACTTTGCCGAGCAATACAGGACGCCGGTTATTGTCCTGATGGATGAATGTACTTCGCATATGTGGGAGAAGGTTGTAATCCCACCTCCCGAAGAAATTGAGAGAATCAACAGGAAAACTCCCGACGGGCCGCCTCCAGAGGGCGAAGATTTCTATCCGTATCGCTGTACCGACGGCACGATGATTCCCCCCATGCCAAAAGCGGGGGACGGATACAGGATGCATATTACAGGATTGACCCACGACGAGAAGGGATATCCGAAGATAAACGCGGCTACCCAGGATAAGCTTGTGAGAAGACTTTGCGACAAGATAAGGAAAAATGCCGACGATATTGTGATAACCGAGGATTATATGCTTGATGACGCAGAAATCGTGATTGTCGCATTTGGAACCGTGTCCCGCTCGGCAAAAAGTGCGGTCAGAATCGCGCGAAAAAAGGGACTCAAAGTGGGACTTCTCAAACTTGTAACAATATGGCCCTTTGCGGAAAAGAAGATAAAAGAGCTTGCCGAGAGAGTAAAGCTCTTTGTTGTAGCGGAGATAAATTACGGACAGATCGTCAATGAAGTGGAAAGATGCGTTGCAGGAAAAGCGGAAGTCAGGTTGTCGTCAAAACTCGGCGGCGAACTTCATCATCCGGAAGAAATCCTGAGCGCTATACCGGAGGTGGTTGTATGATTTCTGATACACCGGAAATTACCCGGATTACACCGGCAATGGAGACAACACAGGAGTTGCTCGAATCCCATCCCCTTGATCGGTTTTTGAGGGGCGACCGGATGCCCCACATATGGTGTCCCGGCTGTGGCGCGGGCAATGTTATGGCTGCATATATCAACGCTATCAAGAACCTGGAAATTGAACTTAACAGGCATGTAGTCGTTTCCGGGATAGGATGCACGGGGAGGATCGCCGGTTATATCAACCTGGACTCGTATCATACAACCCATGGCAGGGCGATACCTTTCGCTACGGGAATGAAAGTTGCAAACCCAGATCTTATTGTAACGGTGATAAGCGGTGACGGTGATCTTTTCGCCATAGGCGGAAATCATTTTCTCCACGCGGCAAGAAGAAACGTTAACCTGCTTGTTATTTGCGTAAACAATTACATATATGGAATGACGGGAGGTCAGCTTGCTCCCACAACACCCCTTGACAACATTACAACAACATCGCCCTTCGGAAACTATGAGCATCCGTTCAACCTTCCATATCTTGCAATGGCAAGCGGGGCGGCCTATGTGGCAAGGTGGACCACGATACACCTGAGAAGGTTGACAAAATCAATAGAGAAGGCGACGATGAAACCCGGATTTTCATTCATAGAGGTACTGTCCCCCTGTCCCACGGGATATGGCAAGCTTAACAAGAAAGGCGACGCTCTGGACGTTGCCCGGTTTTTCCAGGAAAAAAGTGTGATTAAACATGGATCGAATCCCTTTGACGCAGGCGTACGAGAAGGCAAGGAAATCATCCTGGGTGAGTTTATCAACAGGGATGACAGACCCTCATTTCTTGAATACCAGCGAAGAATGGAAGAGAGAGTGGTGGGAAAAAATGCAAATAAGTGATGATAACAGGAGAGAAATAAGGGTTGCAGGATTCGGAGGACAGGGAATTGTCCTGTCGGCGGTTATCCTGGGCAAGGCGGCTTCCATTTATATGGGAAAAAAGGCGGCGGTAATGCAAAGTTACGGGCCGGAATCCCGCGGAGGTGCATGTAGCGGAGCGATCGTCATTGACGAGGAGACGGTGGATTATCCATACGCCACAAGACCCGATGTATTGCTTTTCCTGTCGCAGGAAGCCTATGCAAAGTATCGCAAGACGCTTAAAAAGGGTGGATTGATGATTGTCGAAGAAGACCTGGTGGAGCTTGCAGGCGATGACGGGGATGCAATCATATACAAGGTCCCGGCCACAAGGATGGCGGAAAACCTGGGGAAGAAGATTGTTGCAAACATTATTATGCTTGGCGCCCTGGTGGGAATCTCCGACATAATCACATTTTCTGCAATAAAACAGTCAGTACTTTCCATGGTTCCCCCAAAAACATTAAAAATCAATCAAGAAGCCGTGGAGCAGGGCTATGAATATGGCAATAAAATAAAGAAGGCTGTGGAGGTATCCACATGAAACGTATCGGAGTATTTGTATGTCACTGCGGAATAAATATCGCGGGGACACTTGATATCAACAAGATTATACACAGGATAAGCAATTATCCTGGAGTGGCGCATGCCGAGCATTATGAATATATGTGCTCTGACCCGGGACAGAATATTGTCAGAGATACCATCAAGGATCAATACCTTGACGGCATAGTGGTCGCGGCTTGCTCGCCTACCCTTCATGAAACAACATTCAGAAACGCCGCAAAGGATGCGGATATGAATCCGTACATGGTCGAAATCGCCAACATCAGGGAGTATTGCTCCTGGGTGCACAGGGATAGGCCGGAAGATGCGACGGAAAAGGCCATCAGGATTATCAGAACGGCGGTTGAGAAAGTAAGACGGAATGAATCTCTTTACCCCGTAAAAATCCCGGTTTTTCATAAATGCCTCGTGATCGGCGCAGGAATCAGCGGAATCCAGGCGGCGCTTGATGTCGCAAATGCCGGGTTTGAAGTGATCCTTGTGGAAAAAAGTCCGACTATCGGCGGGAGGATGGCACAGCTATCGGAAACATTCCCGACGCTTGACTGCAGTCAGTGTATCCTGACGCCCAAGATGGTGGAGGTTTCAAGACACCCCAAAATCAGGTTGATGGCATATAGTGAAGTAAAAGAGGTTACAGGCTCAATCGGCAATTTCCATGTCAAAATCCTGAAAAAACCCACATACGTTGATACCGATAAATGCAACCTGTGTGGAGAATGCGTCAATGTCTGTCCCATCATCATTCCCAGCGAGTTCGACAGGGGAATGAGCATGCGAAAAGCGATATATATGCCGTTCCCGCAGGCGGTACCGTCAACTTACTGCCTCGATGAAGCGAACTGTCTCGGTCTTAATCCTCTTCGTTGCAGTAAGTGCCAGGATGTTTGCGAACCCGGAGCTATTAACTATGATATGAAGCCTGAGATTATCGAGGAGGATGTGGGAGCGATTATCGTTGCCACCGGGTATGACCTATACCATAAAGAAGCTTTAACCGAGTATGGGCTGGGAATATACGAGGATGTCATAGACGGTCTTCAGTTCGAAAGACTTCTTTCTGCATCCGGCCCCACATCGGGAGAGATACATCGCCCGTCCGACGGTGAGGTGCCAAAGGATGTAGTATTCATCCAATGCGCCGGCTCAAGGGATGAGAAGCATAACCCGTACTGCTCGAAGGTATGCTGTATGTACACGGCAAAGCATGCGATGTTATACAAGCATCGAGTACCCGACGGCCAGGCATATATATTCTATATCGATATAAGGAGCGCGGGCAAGGATTACGAGGAGTTTGTCCAGAGGGCGATGGAAGAAGATCGGATCCTCTACCTGCGCGGAAAAGTCTCGAAAGTTTTCAAGGAAGGCGAAAAGTTGGTGGTCTGGGGCGTTGACACATTAACAGGTCAGAAAGTGGAAGTTCTTGCCGACCTGGTTGTCCTTGCAACTGCAATAGTTCCCAGAGCGGCAACGCCGGAGATTGTTAACAAGCTGAAAATAGCCGCCGACGGGAATGGTTTCCTGAAGGAAGCCCACCCGAAGCTCAGACCGGTGGAAAGCTTGACATCGGGGATATTTCTGGCGGGAGCGGCACAGAGTCCCAAAGACATACCCGATGCCGTGTCCCAGGGAAGCGGATCCGCCTCGAAAGCTATAGGAATCCTGTCGCAGAAGAAGCTCCAGCATGATCCCACAATAACCGATGTGGAGGAGATAGCCTGCGGTGGTTGCGGAATCTGTATCTCGGTCTGCCCATACACTGCCCTGAGCATGGATGACAGACGAAATGTTGTCCTTGTTAATGATGTTCTCTGCGAAGGATGCGGAACTTGTGCCGCCGCCTGTCCCAGTGGCGCCGCCGAGTTGAGGAATTATACTAACCGGCAGGTCAGGGAAATGATATGCGCCGCTTTGAGTAAGGTATGAAAATTAAACGCGGAGGACGCAGAGGACGCAGAGATGAATAAGGCGGAGATGATCAATAAAATAACCGGGAAAATTATCGGCGTGGCAATTGATGTTCACAGGGTGCTGGGACCCGGATTGCTGGAGTCTGCTTACGAAGCCTGTATGGTGTTCGATCTTATAGAAGCCGGTTTGAAGGTGGAACAGCAAAAACCTCTGCCGGTTATCTATAAAAATGAAAAACTTGATTGCGGATATAGACTGGATTTACTTGTTGAAGATGAGGTGATTGTCGAAATAAAATCTGTTGAGAAAGTATTACCCATACATAAATCTCAGTTATTATCTTATTTAAGGCTTTCAGATAAAAAGGTCGGATTATTAATAAATTTCAATGTAATAATCCTTAAAGATGGAATTTCAAGGATAGTAAATAATTTTCAAGACTCTGCGGTCTCCGCGATCTCCGCGTTGAAAAAAGAAGGTGAATGATGAAACCGAGTGATAATGGATTTGAGCCAAGAATAGTGGCTTTTTTATGCAAGTGGTGCGCCGGCGCCGGAGCGGATCTTGCCGGTGTCAGCAGGCTCCAATATGCCCCGAACGCAGTACCCATCATGTTTAACTGCACGGGCAGGCTGGATCCCACATTTGTCCTGAAGGCATTTACTCAGGGAGCCGACGGTGTTTTCATCGGGGGCTGCCATCCAGGTGATTGTCATTATCTCACAGGTAATTATAATGCCCTCAAAAGGGTAATTCTTTTAGAAAAAGTCCTGGTGCAATTTGGAATCAACCCAAGACGCCTTCGCCTGGAATGGGTTTCCGCTTCCGAGGGAAACAAGTTTGCCCGGGTGATGAATGAGTTTTCCGCTGAAATAAAGAAGCTGGGTCCCCTTGAAAAACTGGAGGTGTCCCGATGCGAATAATACTGAAGGGAAGCAAGGTCAAGAGCAAACTTACCGAGAAAGTGGAAAAAATCAGCGGGCAGAATATATTTGCCTGTTACCAGTGTGGAAAATGTTCGGCCGGATGCCCCATGATCGACTCTATGGATTATATGCCGAATCAAGCGATGAAATTGCTGCAAATGGGAGCAGCGGAAGAGATTATCAATTCGAAAACAATGTGGATGTGCGCCTCGTGCCATACATGCTCGGTGCGATGCCCCCGCGACATCGATCTCTCCGCTGTTATGGAGGCATTAAGACTTATATATCTCAGAACAAATGTCAACAAAGTGGAGCCTTCGCAGATTCCCGAGGAAGAGTTGAAGGATCTCCCACAGATTGCACTTGTTTGCAATTTTCGGAAGATGACCAGATAACGGAAAATGGATAATGGATAATGGAAGATGGAACTGTAGGAGGGACGTCCCCGTCCCGATGAACGGATAACGGATAACGGAGGACGGATCCAACCTCCCTATTCTATATTTAGGTGGACAATTTATATGAAATACGCATATTACCCCGGATGTACATTGAAAAGTTATGCTGACAACCTGGAGTCATCGGTATTGGCTGTGGCGGAAAAGCTGGGTATTCAAATGGAGGAGTTACCCCACTGGACATGCTGCGGCACTGTTTTCTCACAGGCTGATGACGACCTGGTTCACCAGATAGCTCCACTTCGAATTTTACTTGATGCGCAGAAAGTTGGCGCCAAAAAACTTCTGGTGGTCTGCTCCATGTGTTACAACACCCTGAAGCAGGCTTCCCTGTTGTTTGAGAAAAAGCCTGACAAACTGGAGACGCTTAACCTTTTCCTCGATGATGAGGATGACTACCTTGGTGAAGTTGAGGTTGTTCATTTTCTACAAGTTTTGAGGGATGAGGTCGGGATTGAAGAAATTGCAAAACAGGTGGTAAGGCCATTGACAGGGCTCAATGTCGCCCCTTACTACGGATGTCTTCTTCTCAGACCCCAGGAGGTTGCGTTTGATGAGCCGGAGCGTCCCACGGTAATTGAGGAGATCCTTGTCGCACTGGGAGCGGAAGCGATAATGGATCCTCTGAAAGTGGAGTGCTGTGGTTCATACCAGACGGTTAACAACAAGGAAATAATAGCGGACCGTACACGCACCATAATCAACTCCGCACGGTCCAGGGGAGCAGAGATGATAGCCCTTGACTGTCCCCTGTGTGACTTCAACCTTGATTTCCGACAAAAGGAATCGGAGAAGAAATACACGGATTTCTTTACCATGCCCATCCTGTATTACACGCAGTTGATGGCGCTGGCAATGGGAATTAATGGGGATATTTATGGGTTTGATAAGCATTATGTTGATCCAAGACCACTTCTCAAGGAGTATGAATTGATATGAAAATAATGGAAAAGAATTCGTCAGCAACGGAAAAAGAAATGAAGGAGAAAAAACCGGCGGAGGTTGAGCAGGCTTTCATAAGTGTTTATATCATGGGGAAAGAACACAGGGTCCCCTTTGGGTTGACAATAATGAAAGCGATGGAATATGCCGGTTATCGTTTTGTACGTGGAGCCGGTTGCAGAGCGGGCTTTTGCGGAGCGTGTGCTACTATTTACAGGATGAAGGGCGATTACAAGCTCGAGACCGCCCTTGCCTGTCAAACCACTGCACTGGACGGGATGTATCTCACCCAGATACCTTTCATGCCTGCAAACAAGTCTGTTTATGACATTGAAAAGCTCAATCCGGACATTAACTCGATTCTTCATCTTTATCCCGAAATAGCGCGTTGCGTGAGCTGTAATATGTGCACGCGCTCCTGCCCTCAGGATCTTGAGGTTATGGATTACATTCAGGCCGCTCTGCGGGGCGACACAGAAGAAGCCGCCAGGCTTTCATTCGACTGCATACAATGCGGACTTTGCACTGTGCGCTGTATGGCTGAAATTTCTCATTACCACGTGGGGCAGCTCGCTCGCAGATTGTATGGCAAATATTATTCCCCCACTCCCCGGCATCTTACAGAAAGGCTCGAGGAGATGGATGAGGGAAAATATGATGAGGCAATGGACGAGCTTGTTGTTATGGATAAGGAAAACTTGAAGAAAAAATACTGGAAACGTGATATGGAAGTTAAATAACGGACAACGGAAGCCAGAGGCCGGATCTGTAGGAGGGACGTCCCCGTCCCGATAATCGGTTATCGGAAATTGCAGCTCAAACCTTTAGGTTTGCCGCTTCTGCTCTGCGGACTCTGCGTTAAATAAAAAAATCGAATCCTTATGAATATGAAGAGGAGAACAATATGGAAATCATCGACGGTTACCCCGACTTTATGATGGAATCAATTAAGAAGGTTGAAAGAACCCGTAAATCCCGCATCGGCAGAAACCTTCCCAGGATGTCTTCAGATCAGCGAGAAGTCATATTAAGTAAATTTCATCCCGATTATAAGGAGCATGAAAAGAAGAAGCTTCAAATCGGTCCCAACAAGGGATATCGCATGCCCCTCGAAATGATATCACTCCTGGAAGCGGAGCCTTTCCTTGATACGAGCAAGGTTGATTTATCCCGCGTGGATTATGATGTTGATGTCCTGATTATTGGGGGCGGAGGGGGAGGAACTGTCGCATCCATATGGGCGAATATGTCCGGTGTACCCGCCGACAGGATCCTCATCAGCACAAAGCTTCGCCACGGCGACAGCAACTCCATGATGGCACAGGGCGGAATCCAGGCGGCGGATGGCCCCATTGACAACCCGCCGATTCATTACCTGGATATTATCGGCGGAGGCCATTTCGCCAATAAGCCCAAACTCGCAAGAATTCTTGCCATGCAGGCGCCAAAGATTATCAAATGGCACGAGTCCCTGGGCGTGATGTACGACAAGGATAAAGAAGGTAACTTCGTCGAGAGACCGGGAGGCGGAACTTCTCGCAAGAGAATGCACTCATCCAAGGATTATACAGGAATGGAGATCCTCCGGGTCGTCCGTGATGAGTCCATAAACAGGAAGATTCCCGTGCTTGAATTTTCACCCGCAATCGAGCTTTTAAAGGACGATATGGGACAGGTAGCCGGCGCAATACTGATGAACCTTGAGACGAACCAGTACTATATTGTGAAAGCCAAGGTGGTCATAATGGCCACAGGCGGATGGGGAAGATTACATATACAGAATTTCGCCACGACAAATCATTACGGAGCAACGGCGGACGGACTGGTAATGGCATACCATGTCGGCGCCAAACTCAGAGACCTCGATTCCGTCCAGTATCATCCCACAGGAGCAGCGTACCCGGAGCAGATAGTGGGACTCCTGATCACCGAGAAAGTCAGAACGATGGGCGCGCAACCGGTGAATATGAATGGCGAGCTTTTCGTAAATCCACTGGAGCCAAGGGATGTGGAGGCGTCAGCGTTCATCAGGGAGTGTTACGAGAGGGAAATGGGAATCACCACACCCACAGGCATGACCGGAGTATGGCTTGACTCGCCAATGATCGATATTGTCCAGGGTGAAGGCACGATCCATGCCAACCTGGATGCCATGTACAGGATGTTCCAGCGATTCGGGATAGATATGACAAAGCATCCCATGCTGGTTTTCCCGACGCTTCATTACCAAAACGGCGGAGTAGAGATAAATGAGCATTGCCAGACATCTGTGAAAGGCCTTTTCGCCGCTGGAGAAGTTACCGGAGGAGTCCACGGCAAAAACAGGCTTATGGGAAATTCCCTCCTGGATTACAATGTATTCGGTAAGATTGCGGGAATAAATGTGGCAGAGTATATCAAGAATGTGAAGATCGGCAAGCTTACCCTCGATCATGTAGATAAATACAGAAATATCCTGAGGGATGCCAATATTAAATCAAAAGTCAAAGCCCCCATGATCCTGCCGGAATATCGCGAAGAGAACCTCATGAAAAGAACGATAAAGGTATAGTAAACCGCCTCTTGGGCTGTTTTATAAATATTAACCCGGATAAAACTTTTGAATTAACCACAGAAGCCTGCCCTGAAAGTTTCAAGGCAGGCTTTAGATTTTATTACATTCAACGTAGCGCGGGTCTTTAGACCCGCCTTTTTTTTATACTCGATAAAAACAAAATCAGCAATTACAGTTCCAGCAGGTTCTTCAGTTTCCCTTTCAACTCCTCGATGGGAATCCTTTCCTGCACCAGGGTGTCCCTGAACCTGACTGTCACGGCATTATCCTCAATTGTGTCAAAATCCACGGTTATACAGAAGGGCGTTCCAACCTCGTCCTGTCTGCGGTATCTCTTGCCGATTGAGCCTTTGATGTCATAATCGGTATAGAAATCTTTCCTGAGATCCTTGTATATCTTTTCCGCGATCTCCGGAAGGGGTTCCTTTTTAGAGAGCGGTAAGACCGCCGCTTTTATCGGAGCAAGCTTGTTGCTGAAGCGAAGAACTGTTCTCACGTCTATCCCGCCTTTTGCCGTGGGGGTTTCGTCCTCGTCGTAAGCGTCAACCAGGAATGCCAGAGCGGAGCGATCAACACCGGCTGAAGGTTCGATTACAAAAGGTGCTATATGCTCTTTTCTTTCCTCGTCGAAGAATTTCATATCCTTTCCGCTGTCCTTCTCGTGTGCTTTCAGGTCGTAATCGGTCCTGTTGGCTATGCCCTCAAGCTCCGACCATCCCCAGGGGAATTCATATTCAACGTCGTAGCAGGACAGGGCGTAATGAGCAAGCTCATCATCCTCGTGTCGCCGGAGTCTCAGTTTTTCTTTTTTGATTCCCAGATCCGCATACCACTTCATGCGAGTCTCGAGCCATTTTTGATGGCATTCTTCCGACTGCTCCGGGTATGTGAAATATTCCAATTCCATCATCTCGAACTCCCTTGTGCGGAAAGTGAATTTGCCCGGCGTAATCTCGTTTCTGAATGCCTTGCCTATCTGTGCAATTCCAAAGGGGAGTTTCTTTCTTGATACCGTCTGAACATTCTTAAAATTGACAAATATTCCCTGAGCCGTCTCGGGGCGCAGATGGACCACCGATGATGTATCCTCAACCGCTCCCATAAATGTCTTGAACATCAGATTGAAAAGCCTGGCGTCTGTAAGTTCGCCTCCGCATTCGGGGCACTTGTCGCCCTCGACGTGATCCGCCCTGAATCTGAGCTTACATTCCTTACAGTCAACCATTGGGTCGGTGAAGCTTTCCACATGCCCCGATGCCACCCAGACCTGCGGGTGCATCAAAATGGAGGAGTCGAGTCCCACAACATCATCCCTCTCCTGGACATTTGATTTCCACCAGGAGTTTTTAACGTTATTTTTCAACAGCACTCCCATGGGACCGTAATCATAACAGGAATTTAACCCGCCATATATTTCTGATGATTGAAATATAAAACCTCTCCTCTTACAGAGGGAGACAATTTTCTCCATCCTTTCCCGCCCGGGAGTCACTTTCTTTTTTACTTTAGACATATATTAATACCTCCAAATTTGAATGTTTTATATCTTGATTTATCCGGTTGGATATTGCCATAATCTTTACTCTATATGATAAAGTTGTTTTTTTCTTCTTTTTCATATCAAAACCTTTTTTTACCACTCATCATAGGAGAAGTTTCCAGCACCTGTATTCGTAGAAATGCCACTTATAGAGGTGGGTTAGTCTGCCTTTATTCAAATAAATGCTCTGTGAATTCTGTGGTGAATGGTCGCCATAATTCCTCTTTACAGTCCATTTTTCTCATAGTCCTCACAATATATACTATAAGTGTTTTCATAAAATCACTGATTACATGATTTAATAAACTCATAGATTTTCTCAGTCAGGTCTTTTGATTCATCAGTCATATTGTCATAAGTTATGAATTCAATGGCTTTCTTGCAGAAATCAGACTTCTCTTTTAATGTTCCCGAATCGGTAGCATATTTATATTCTCCTTTTTTTCTGGTAGTTTTTATATTGCTATCAATGAATCTACCCAGAGGTTCTGTTTTATAGCTTTCATTCCAACTCTCTTCAAAATCCTTCAATATTATCCCAGTACCATCTTCATTTTTAAAGGCTTTAAGCGCTTTTATTATAACTTGAGATGATAATAAGTTCTCTATTTCTCTGACCTTAAGACAATAATAATTGTCATTCAAGTTTTTCTTGAGTTCTTCTTTTCTTTCAAGTTTAGAGTTTCCATCCTCATCAGTTATGAGCAGAATATCCCTGCTAATTCGGTCATAGCTAATTGGATTTTCCTCTTTATTCAAAAATGACCAATGTGTAATATTACTACCAGCATACTCAATGAAAGAAAAATGTGTATCTTCTTTGTAAGTTTTTTCTTTCTTTTTTTCCTTTTGCTTTTGATATTCCTCGAAGTATTTCCTTATATATAACCTGTCGGTAATACCTTCCACCCAAATTGTACAATTTGACAGAAATACCGAGGAACTTCTGACTCCCAATTGTCTAAGCACCACATCATCTCCCGTTGAGACGACTTCTATAGCGAAATTCTCAACAGATCGGTTTTCAACTTTATTACTATCTACCGGCGACATCGAATATATAGAAATATTGTCATAATCAAAAGTCAGATCCAAAAAATGATTCGAATGTGTTGTAATAAAAAATTGATGATTAAATCCTTCGCTTAGCATGATATCAATAAGTTTTCTTTGATATCCTGGATGAATATACATTTCTGGTTCTTCAATAAAGAACCAACAAGATTTGTCGCGATGCTTGAACATTGGAAAAGTCAGAATTATAATTGATTGCATCCCGTCCCCTAAGTCATAAATTCTTCTATCAGGAAGATCTCCAATTTTCACGTTAAGCACATCACTATCCATCCTGGGTATAAGTACAACTGGCTTATCAAATATATTCTTGCCAAGAAATTCCTCGAATTCTCTGATTATCTCCCTTTCTTTTTGTTCGCCCAATAGCATATCTCTTATTTCATCATAAAATCCCAAACCTGTAATTATATCAACACCACTTCTTGCAATTTCATCTTTGAATATTGCTTCAATCAAAAGTCGACCAAATTTTCTCTGTCCTTGTTTATTCAAATTTCCAGGAACCTTTTTATGAAGCCTTAAAGTTTCTCCTTTTAGCCTAATTTCGGAAAAATCGGTATTATTGTAAATATTATGCAAAGTTTCATTCATTCTATGAATAATTTTTTCCTTTTGATTATTGGAGAGAAAAATATAATCTGAGCATTCTTCTATCGTATTTTTTATAATGGGGTTGTTTTCAGTAAGAACTTCCCACAATCTGCGATGAGCAGAAGAGTTGTGTTCCCTCACCTTATTAATAAAGCCCGACCAATCCAAAATATCATCTACTTGAAAATCTGAAGGCATGTCCTTGAAATAATCATTTCTTGTCCTATTGAGGTATACATCCTCTTTAATCTCACGGTATTTTCCTCTATTTATTCCTATATTTAATAATTCTTTGACTTCCGGATGTAAAATATCCTCAAGAGATACTTTGAAACCACGAAGTCCCCTAAGGGTGGGTATATATATTTTCTTATAGAGGTTATAGTTATCCTGATATTCAGATAATCTATCAAAGAATTTACTTCCCATATTTTCGAGATATTCTATCCATTGGCCACTTGTAATTTCTATCGGATTGCCATTAGCGAGGAACAAAGAATTACAATTCTCATATTTTCTCAAATCTCTTAATAGGGATGCCAACTGTATGATTTCAAAGAGCCTCGTCCGTGCAATAGCCATTTTTCTTGGCACCAACCAAAACTCATCTTGTGCAATATAAGCAGCCCCCAACTGTAAGGGATTTTTCCCTTGAGCCGGACTCTTTCTATTCGCGAAATCGTAAAAGTAACTTTTAAATTCATTAATATCCCTTATTAACTGCTTTTGAGTCTCTTCTCCATATTCCGTCTTGTACTTATCGTTATTGGCAATCTTTCTTAACAATCTGCTTTTGCCTGAATTATTTGGCCCAACAAATATATTTATTCTTGATAATTTCTCTATTGATCTTAATGGAGAATAGTTTCCTTTTTCTAATCTATGGAATTCTGTAAGATTGAATGTTTCTGTTAATAGATTATCGACCATGTAATTTACCCTCCAAGAAATCCTATGGAATTTTAATATTACTACAGGAATTACGCATTTCCAAGAAAGAAATGTGCGAAACTGTCATCCTGAGCGAAATACGATTTTTACCTTTTCTTAATAAACCCTGGCAAGAATGAGTTTTACTTGCCTCCGATGTCTTCCACAGCGAAGGATCTCTTCCCCGGGAGTCTCCTTAAAAATAATCCTCATTCTAATTGAGATTTGCTCCTTATATACCATTGGGGTCGAGATTCTTCGCTATGTAAATCCTCGAATATAAGAGAATCCCATCTTTGAGAAAGTCATTGGATTAAAGTAATTCTTTCTTGTATCGCTCAGAATGACAATTTGGATGCCTTCATTTAATAAGAAAGCCCATGCTCAGAATGACAATTGCGTAAGTCCAATTATTAATGACTCCGTGTTCTTCGTGTCTTCGTGGTAATTATCAGCTATCCGACTTTTGACCTCCATTTTCTGGCCTCCGTAATCCATATTCCTTTATCTTTTTTCCCTATACGTGGTCTTTGCGATGAATAGACACTTGCCTTTATGGGGTTATATTGATCCTCACCGTCTTCTTGCCCATTGCAATAATCTCGTAGCCTACATCTGAAGAGGCATCCCATGTGAACTTTTCCGGGAGGAACCCATAAACCGTTATATCAACCGCTCCCGTGGTTTTGAATATCGCCGCCGGCACATATATATCACGGTCTGTCGTGGTTTTGCCTGTTATGAATGTGTATATCGAAAGGGGATCCGCCCAGTTCAAGCTTCGAAAATCATCGGAGCTCCATGCCACGGGGATAATACCCTCTTCAGTGGCCTCGACATATTCCACAACAACAAAGTACCTGTAATCGCCGTTGTCGGATGACCATTTTATCTGAAAGGATCTACCGGCCTCGATTTCATCGCCTTCCTCCGGGCTATCGATTCTTATCTCGTTTGGATATTCGAAATCGTTCGTCATTGTGTTGAATTCGTCATCATTTACAAATGTATAAAGTCCGGTGGGGCTTTCCGGCGCGTTGGACCCGGAAAAATCACGGTAAAACCTGATCTGCAAGGGATTGTAGAGAGTATGGTTTGATATCCCGGAAGCCTGGTTTACCTGAACACCGTAAAAATAATCCTCAACTCTTGCGTTGAATGAGAATGGTGACATCTCGTAATTTCTCTCGCCGGGAGGGGCGACCTCGTAATCACCGGTCAATTCGTTATTTGAAGCCACGCCGCATCTGACACTCTCATCGGATTGTACAATAACAAGGTTGTAAAAATCGGATATGGGTGTATCCGTGGGTGTGGGGTCGGAGCTTGAGCCGCCGCCACCACCACCGCCACATCCCAACATACATGCAAATGCGAATAAAGACATAACTAAAACTATAGAGACTATGTAAAATATTTTTTTCATTAGAAATCCACCTCCGTGAAGTTCTTTTCTAAATAAGGAATAAAAATCCCTTCAAATGGGGAAATTAGGAATTTAGCCTCTAAGGAAATTAGGAAATAAGGAGAACGGAAAGCGGAGGTATTTTTCACCACGGAGCCACGGAGGGCACGAAGATTTTTTTTACTCCGTGTTCTTCGTGACTTCGTGGTGGATTGCGGAGTACGGAAATGTTTTTTCACCACAGAGGACGCAGAGGACACAGAGGACGCAGAGGTTTCCCGGATAATGGAAGATGGAGAACGGATTACGGATCCCACTTCCCACTTCCCATTTCCCTAAATTGATACAGGTAATAATTAGAAAAAGGGGGATTGAGGGCATAGAAAAAGAACAATGTAAAGTTGAAAACATTATTCGCGGGAGATGATTTTATGAACCGTACAAGGACAATCCTGACATTGCTTGCAGTAGCGATATTTTCTCTTATTGTAATTGGCACATCTTTCAGTGCTCCGGTGATTCAATTCGATAACTATGAGCGATCCACATGGGATATAGGAGACATGGAATGTATTGCGGTTGTTGATATGGTGGGGCACAATCCCGGTATCGGCGAAGACGTCTCCGACCTGATTGCTGAGAGGATCAAACAGCATAAATTCCTCAGGGTGCTTGATCGAAAAAAGACAAACCAAACTCTTGAATCGGCGGGGATACATATCCACGGGATACCCGATATCAGGCAGGCAAAAAGAATATGCGAAGCTCTTAATGTTGACGGTGTGATATACGGCTCAATGGACGGCAATTTCACAACGAGCAGGAGATACAGGAGAAATTACCGGTATTATTACAACAACGATGACAACAGGAGGAGAAGGCGCCGGGTCGATTACGAGGTTCCATACATAAACAGATCGGGATTCGCAAGGTTGAAGCTCTTCCTGTATTCCAGGGATAAAGATAAGATAATCGGAGAGATGGAGAATAAGAAGTCGTTTTCGAAGGATTACGATCTGTATTACGGCGATTATTATCAGTCGAATTATCCTTCCGACAGCCGGATGCTGATGGATCTTGTTGATGCTATCGTAAAAAAGGCGGTTTATAAATTTACTCCCCATTTTGTAAGGCGCAGGAGAGAATTATCCAACAAGAACAATTCCGGCACAAAACTTGCCATGGAGACGAAATGGGAAGAAGCTGTCGTGATATGGAAAAAACAATTACAGGAAAACCCCGGGGATTTCACCGCTTTGAAAAACCTCGGAATTTATAACGAGATGGAAGGAAACACAACCAGGGCAATCGATTGTTACATGCGCGCTCGCAAGATAAAGCCTGGTGACAAAAAACTCGTAATATATTTAGGTCAGGCAAGGAATGCCGATCTCACCGGGAAGCCCTTGAAAGCGATTAAAGTTGCCGACGAGAAAAACCTGGTGAAGATAGCGAAAATCGAGAGTAACGAGAGGGTATTTATCCTTGGCGGCGAGGAAAAAGGAATAAAGACCGGAGACGAGTTTCCTATCGTCAGAAAGATTCCGGTTTTTAATGATGATGTAATAAAGATCGTGGGACGAGCCTATTGCCGCATCGGCACATTGAAGATAAACAAGGTCTTCGAGGGCGCAAGCATGGGAACAATTACCGATGTGGCGAAGGATTATAAGATTGAAGTAGGAGATAGCGTGGTTAAGTAGGAAAATGGATAGTGGAGGATTGAAGACGTTTTTTACCACGGAGCCACGGAGTGCACGAAGAATTATAAAAACCTCCGTGTTCTTTGTGACTTCGTGGTGGAGGTCGAATCCCGCTTCCCTTTTCCCGCTTCCCGTCTCCCCGAAACGGAGGAATAATATTGAATAAGCATAAATTCATCGGAATTATCGGAGGTCTTTTAATAATGGCAATATTTATAGCTTCAACCAATCTGTCGGCGGATGCAGAAAAAATCAAGGGGAAAGATGACAAAAAATCTGAGCCCCTTTATGTCACATTTATATGGAATCAACACCAACCTATGTACAAGGATCCATACACCGGCACATACAACCTCCCCTGGGTCAGGCTTCACGGGGTTAAGTCATATTACCCGATGGTCGCATATCTTGATGATTACGAAAATATCAAGGGAGTTTTCAACCTGACTCCGTCGCTTCTCGAGCAAATTCTGGATTACAGGAATGGGATGAGAGACAGTTATTTTCTCATCTCGGAAAAGTCGCCGGAGAAGCTCACAAAAGAAGATAAGGAGTTTATCCTGAAGAACTTTTTTGTATATCCAAAAATGGCAAGAATTGGGAAACAGCCCGCTTTCAAAAGGCTCCGGCAGTTAAAGGGGAAATCGAAAAAAGGGATGGAGGAACTCACCGATAACGACTGGCGGGACATTCAGCTTCTTCATAACTTCGCATGGATAAACCCCGTTTTAAGGGACGGTGATAAAAAGCTGATTGCGATAACGGAAAAACCGGGGAATTATACGGAAAAAGAAAAGAAATATGTTCTTGATTATCACATAAAGATAATGAACAAAATCATTTCCGCCCATAAAAATATGCAGAAGAAGCACAAGGCGGAAATAATCACAACACCATATTACCACCCGATTTTGCCCCTTCTTATTGATAATTATGTCGCCCGACGATGTAGGCCGGGAATGAAGCTCCCCAAAACTCATTTTCAACATCCGGAAGACGCTCTGTATCACGTGAAAAAGGCATTGAAACAGTACAAAGAGCTTTATGGAAGGAACACCACGGGCATGTGGCCGGCGGAACAGGCCGTTAGCCAGGAGATAGTTCCCATTCTTAGCGGCGAGAAGATAAAATGGATCGTAACCGACGAATCCATCCTCAGCAAATCCCTGAACAAGAAGCTCCGTGAGGATTCACAAGAAGTTGAGAAAAAGAAACAACAAGATGAGATATATGTAACGGGAAACGCAAGCGACAACCTGACTTACCCCGATTTATTATATCGCCCGTGGCAGGTTAATACTCCCAAGGGCGGCCTTGTGGTCTTTTTCAGGGATCAGTTCCTGTCGGACAAGGTAGGATTCGCATATTCCAACGACGGCGGAGAAAAAGGCGCCAAAGACCTGATAGCTCGACTTGATGGGATAAAAGCTTCGTTGAAAGGGAAGAAGGGTCCTTTTATCGTTACAATCGCTCTGGATGGCGAAAACTGCTGGGAGAATTATCCCGATGACTCCAGAACCTTTTTTAAGACACTTTATGGACAGCTTGACAAACGGCAGGATATTGTCCTCACAACCCCCCGTGATTTCCTCGAAATATTGAAAAAAAAGAAGGAGCATATTCCTTCTCTCAAAACTCTTGCCACCGGGTCGTGGAATGGCGGAAACCTTGATCGCTGGATTGGTTCGCCCTCGAAAAACAAAGCCTGGGATTATCTTT
Organism: Vulcanimicrobiota bacterium; assembly: GCA_021107945.1. Classification (GTDB taxonomy): domain Bacteria; phylum Vulcanimicrobiota; class JAJTBE01; order JAJTBE01; family JAJTBE01; genus JAIORV01. Next base: position 30,815 of record JAIORV010000068.1, read on the forward strand.
ATAAGGTGAGGGAAGATCTGGTGAAGAACCTGGGGAAAGCAAAGAATGACAAAAAAAGAGATGCCGCGTGGGAGTCCCTATATACTGCTGAGGGGAGCGATTATGCCTGGTGGTTCGACTCAATGGGCTATTACTCCGCAAAGCATTTTGACGAGCTTTACCGTCTGCATCTTCGAAATGTGTATCTGAATCTCGGAATAAAATCCCCGGGATATTTGAATAAGATGATCATAAAGAAGAAAAAAGGCGGAAGGATGAAGGTGACGGATTAAGCGAAGTATAGTTTATTCACCGCAGAGAGCGCAGAGGACAAGTAGAGAAACAAAAGACACCCATATTTTTGGGTGCCTTTTATTTTTTTGAATGGAAATATATTTTATAGACCCGGATTGGTGATTCAGGTCACTGGACCTTGCCATCGGGCTTTTTTTCTAACGGTTTACCTTTGATCTCGGGCAATTTTTCTAACGGTTTACCTTCGCCACCGGGCTTTTTTTCCAACGGTTTACCTTTGATCTCGGGCAATTTTTCGAACTGTTTTCCTTCGCCACCGGGCATTTTTTTAAACTGTTTACCTTCGCCACCGGGCATCTTTTCGAACGGTTTTCCTTCGCCACCGGGCATCTTTTCGAACTGTTTTCCTTTACCACCGGGCATTTTTTCGAACGGCTTTCCTTCCACCGGGGTTGTTAACGGGGGAAGCATCTGCGTATTACTGCCTGGTGGGGGCATAGAATTACTACCACCTTGATTCATACCTTCTTGTGGCGAAACCATGGGGCGTTTCTGATAGAATTTTATGTCCTTGATTACGACGCCGGCAACATTTTTCTGCGGTATTTTCCCGGCATGGGCATTCTTCTTTATAACACTAAATAATTGTTGGGCAACGCCCCCCCAATCAGCTTCAACATTGGCTTTTAAGATACCTCCCTTTATAATAAAAGGTATGGTCATAAGTTCGTCACCAAATGAAACCATGCTGACATCTTTCATATTTAGCTCATCAAGAACTTTATAAACATCAAGTTGTGCCACTTCACTCATAACAACAATGCCTTTAACATCCCGGTATTTTTTCAAGATACTCCCAATTTTTTTATATAGCATACGCTTCTCTTTATTTATAGAAAGCATTCTTCCGGGGTCGAGGCTCAACTTTTCTCCTGCTTTGATTTCACATACCGCTACAAGGTTTAGTTTTTTGTCTTTCTTTACTATTTTTTTGAAATTCTTTGCCATCTTCTGATTTAATGGAACCTCATCATGGATTACAAGTACCTTCGCCCCCTTGCCAAGCTTTTTTGCAAGGTAATCCTCCACTGCTTTAGCCAAATTGCTATAATCAACAACTAAAGTATAAGTCGAATTCTTCTGGATGGAGGTTCTGGAAATAACGAAAACGGGAACATTGACAGACTTAGTAACATTTATGCATTCTTCCATCTGTTCTGGCGGTAAATCAACCAGACAAATGGCATCGATACCTATATCGACGAGCTGATGGATAATTCTCCCGGAACCCATACCCCCTTCTTTTCCCAGGTATATATCAATAATCGCTACATCGGCGTTACTCAATGCAAAATCGCTTATCCTATTCTTTAAAGTCTGAGGGGAATCAAACGAATAGATCATGGCCACCTTTACTTTCCCCTGCTTAGAAGTGGGGTCCGAAGTTGATTTTTTTGGATCGGTAACATTCCCTTTCTGTGGTTGACATGAAGTTAAAACCAAAATGAAAAATACTGCCAGTATGACGCAAATAGAAGTTGAATGCCTCTTAAACACTGATATACCTCCTATATAAAAATAAAGTATTGCTCTTGAAATGCTTGGGGTGCTCTTGAAATATTTAGACTGCTGATATATAATAATATTACAGCATGATTTACTCTATTTGTCAAGTGAAAGACACCTTCTTACAGTGAGGTAGACGGGGCTATTCACTGGCGGATTGGTTATCGTTTTTTATATATGGGGTGTAGCTTGAACAAACAAATAAACAAAGCGGTTAGAGCCGAAGGAATTGCGGAAAAGACAAAAACTGTCTTTAAGAAAGTGCTTCGCGAGTTCAGGCCTTTTCATTCCTTATTTTCTATTGTGCTTTATGCAATTTTTGCATTAATCTATACTTTTCCGCTTATCCTTAATATGAACACCGTCGTCGTAGGGAATAAATACGGGGAGATGTGGAGTCATCTGTGGGGATTTGAATGGGTGAAAACTCAATATTTTGCGACCGGTACTTTTCCCCTGCAAACAACATATCTGAATTATCCTTACGGTGGAAGTCTTTTTTTTATTGATCCCATTGGGGCATTGTTCTCCATACCCCTGCAAATGGTGATGTCTGTTCAGGCGGCATATAACACACTAATTCTTCTCAATCTTGTATTTGGAGCGTATGCGGCATACTTGCTTGCAAATTATATCCTGAAAAGCAGGGCATCTGCATTTTACTCCGGTGTTGTATTTTCATTTTCTTCGTTTATACTTTCATACATATCCACGGGAACTTCGGAAATTTTCAACATTGGATGGATACCCCTTTTTATATATTTCTTTATGAGAAGCCTGTTTGAAAACAGCTACAAGTATGCGTTCTACTGCGGCGTGTCCCTCTTTATGACAGTTTTTGTAAATTTCTATTATGCTATGTTTAGCGCTCTTTTTGCAAGTTTTATATTTTTCTACTTTTTATATGAAAGGTTAAAGAAGAATGACCTTGTCGGCGGTAATACACTCAAAATAAATTACCACTTTTCCAGAATTCTCTATTCTATAAAAAAAAGAATCAAAGGATTCATTCTCTCAAAGAGAAAACCTCGAATCTCTTTGACTGTCCAATCCGAGCAAAATAGTTCTTTGAATGTTAAGAAATCTCACAAATCAGGACATATACATAAAACAAGGGAATTGTTATCAGGTTTTATTGATCGATTCTACAAAAGCACGGAAGAAATTCACATTAAAACAAGAAAGCTTATCCCTGTCGTTTTATTCATTATCTGCCTTGTGGGGTTATTTATATTATATCTGTTATTACCAACCGCCTCATTTTCGCTGATATTACCGCTTGGCGTCATATCCTCTTTTATGCTGGTAGCCGGCTTTGCGTTTACCTTGATGGAATTAAAATACAAGAGAAAGTCGGAAGCGGACGGTGGCTTCAAAGAAAAGATATCCACAATTGCAGGTTTTGCAATCCAATCTGCCCCTGCACTATTAGCGATTCTATCATTCATTAACATTCTCTGCCTGATTCGATTCTACCCATACATGAGTGGTTATTATTCAGCTAATTTCCTCTTCATAAATTTCGCGATTTCATTCCTTTTGCTTGCCGGCTTATGGACTTATTTAGTTTACATCCAATCTAATCTGCACAATAATGCCGATAGAATTATCAAAACCAAAGCTTACAAGGAAAGTGAGAAAACTATTGGTAGGTTGAAAGTCTTCGCCGGAGAAATCACAAGAAAAACGATCCCGCTTATGATTTTTATCGGACTTATCGCTCTTATTTTTGTTCTTCCTTACCTATACGTATTTAATGCTTCGCTGAAGGCTCACGATTCAATCATTCTAAGAACTTCCCTGAAAAGTGTCCTCCCAAAGCAACTTATGAATGAAATCCTTATGGGGGATAATTCGACTCCCCTTCTGGATTATGTCCAAATTGGGAAGAGGAATCTACTTAGAAGGTACTATGCTCATTTCTACAACCTCATAACAAGTTCATCATATATCGGAATTCTCACCCTGTTTTTCTGCCTTTATGCATTTATTAGAGGAAGACGACAAAGGTTCTTCTGGCTCTGGGCCGTATGTGGATTTCTATTCCTCATATTGTCAATGGGACCGTTTTTCAGCATAACAAGGGAAATAAATATGAAGAAACCTTTCTTTTTGTATATGTTTTTCTATTACTTCTTTCCATTCTTTCACAGAATAACAATACCAACACGTCTCACCCTTTGCACCTTGCTCAGTCTCGGAATTTTGTCCGGCTTTGGAATCAAATATTTGACTCGGGGTCTGTCCAACATCGGCAGAAATATTTCGGTGATTATCTTTTCGCTCTTTGCCTTGATTGAAATTATGCTCCTCTCACCTGCTCCATTTCCCGTTGAATTATGCAAGCTGGACGTTCCTCCATTTTACCGGCAAATCGCAGAAGACAAAGAATTTTATGGGATTATTGAATCTCCAATCAAGAAATTCAAGGGAGGATTATATTATCAATTAATTCATAAAAAGGGAATTATTCTGTCCGTAAGTGATACCACCCCCAAGATCCTTCAAAAGAATCTCTTCTTATTATATCTATACAATATCGAAGGTGGATTGCCCGCACCTCCGGATGTTTTTTCTGAAAAGAGACTTAGAAAATCATTCCATGAATTGCAAAAACTTCGTGTAAAATATATTGTGGTACACAACACCTACCTCGGAAACCGGGCGGAAGTTGTCAATACATATTTACACTATTTTGCAGGAGAACCCATTATATCCGGGCAAGGCGTCTTCATTTACCGTATATATTGAACAATACAATTGAGGAAGGAATACTATCGTGCAACGAATTTATGAGACAATCAGATTTGCTGTTAAAGAAATGCAATCTATAATCAGCCGCACGTATCTGAGCGCACGGTCTTTTCTGTTAAAGACTACAAATAGATTCTTTCCCGGGCAAAGTAAAATCGTGTTTGCCCTCATCCTGATTCTGATTTTATTACAAATTTATCTCATAGCCATAAGAAATCCGGCAAAAATGGTATCAGATGAATTGGAGCAATGTGAAATTGTCTATCAGGGATTCAGGAAGATTGACGCGGCAATCACTCTTTACCCCAAGATGACATTCAATAACAGGGAAGAAAGAATCGAATTAGAGCGCAGGATTCCCCTGGCGAGGATTTCAGATAAAATGCACCCCGGTTTTTCCGGGAATTATAATTCAGCCCAACCATCTGAGAAACCACATATGGAAATTAATAATAGGTTCGATTTAGCCGACAGTGGCAAAGACCTGTCAGCTTCTTTGCTTTGCTCCCTGGATAAATCAAGATATAGTTTGGAGTCAATTCTTAAAGATCTGGGGTGTCTTTCATATTTTGTCGAGATACTGCGAAAATCCGACAATCTTTCTCTCACCCCTGAACAGAGCGAAAAATTTAAAAAGATCACAAAGATTCAAAGAACAATAACTGAAAATGTCCCGGTTATTCGAAATGTTATCATGCAAACACTCTGGGAGCGTCAGTTGAAACAGATTTACATCTATATGAGCACAGAAGGAATTGTCGAGGATAAATCTACTCTTCCACCAATTGAAGAATCTATGAAAATTGCACTCGAATCAATACAAAATCCAGAAGCCTACCGTAAGACCACTCAGGGCAGAAAACGTGACGGAAAGGCTTTGGATGGGCTTAATAAAAAAATACTTTCGAACAAATATAACCTTCATAGATGGAAAACATCCGAGTTGGTCTGGGGAATAACAAAACTCCAGAAGAAACCTAAACAGAGCCTTAATCAAGTACAGGCAAAAACCATTGAATCTATCCTGAAAGAATTGGAGGTTCTTTCATCTAAAACCAATGAGGTCAATTCACTCAGGAAGGGGCTCTTCACAGTACAGCAAAAGCGATACCTGAAGAAATACATTATCGACAACATATCGGCCAAAAAGAATTGAGGAATCAAGAGTGGAGTAAGGAGAAGAGACTATCGAACAAGTGGTTTTTCACCGCAGAGATCGTGGAGTTCGCAGAGGATAACCGGAATTTTGAGGTTTTTCGATACCCTCAGAAGAGGGTTCAAATTTCCATCTTCCATCTTCCATCTTCTATCTTCTATCTTCCATCTTCTATCTTCTATCTTCTATCTTCTTTCTTCCATCTTCTATCTTCCCACTTTTATCGGTATGTTTATCTCGAATAGCCTGTGAAACGGGAAAGAGATGGGACCGATCCGGATTATTGCTTTCTTTTCATATTTATTGCCGGGAATGTTTGCCGTGAACTGAAATACAATTCGCTCTCCCGGCGTTTTACCTATTTCACCGGGATCGAGGGGGATATAGTTTATTTTGCCGGAGCCCGGAATATTGCTTGCCCCACTTTCCGCTCCGGGTTCTCCTTCTTTTAAAACCCTATATTTAATCCCCAGATCATTTAAATTCTCCATAATTTTTTTGTTTGTAAGATCAAGAGCTTTTTTCTCTTCGTCAATACTCATCCTGTGATAGCTATATGCAGGTATCCCTGTCTTTCCCGGAAGTTTGAGGTGGATCCCGTCAAGGTATATAAAGTCCGTTATCATTCTCTCGTATAAAAATGCAATTTTCTCCTTGTTCGCTTTCCTGTCGGGGCAATACAGGGAGGCGCATCCTTCGCAAAGCGCAGTGCCGAGGGTGTTTGTGCCCATTCCCCAGTTTGCATAACCGGAAAGCCTGTTGAACATTCCTCTTTTGTACAATGCCCTGAAGAATTCCGCCTGCTGCTTGCGATTCGACAGGTCTCCCACCGTGACAGGCTTTTCTTTTAGCAGATTTTCTATTCTGTCTAAAAAATCATCAATCGATTTTTCCCCTGACAGGTGATTCACTGCAAGAATAAGGTCGGCTTTTTCAGGTTCATAGACAACATCCGCGCCGATTGAATCGACCATATCCAGAGCGACGGACATTATGGGGGTTGCACTGTAATGATCAATCTTCATCCTGGATGAGGTTATATCCCGATATTCGATATAGACTTTCAGTCTTTTTTTCCTTTTCTCATTCAGGAACCGGGTAAAAAGAACCATCGCCGATTCATCAATTCCAAGGCGGATCCTGTCAACATCCGAGATGAGGACTTTTTTTCCGATGCCGGCTCTCTTAATATAATCCTTCATCTTCACGATTTCCCTGACCTGATTGGATATATCTGTAACATCGTCGCCGGAGACGCTGAGGAAGTCTATGACGCCCTCCTTCACATATTCCAGCAACTTCATGTTTGCGGACATATTACGTTGCCTGTGCTGAGCTTCTTTCCGGGGGATGCTTGTGAACACTAGGATTTTGAGTTGAGGGTATTTTTTTCTTATTATCTTGATGAGGGCTACTGAGTTTAAAGCCTGCCTCGTTGAAACTGAGCTTTTTCTTGATTCCAGAAGTCCTCCATAGATGAGGGAATCGGCGGATATAATCAGTAGCTTACAATCATCGTCAAGGTTGTGTTTGAGCCAGAACCAGACATTCCATTGCTTTTTGAATGCGTCCTCATATTTGCTGATGTTTCCCATAATCTCACGGGGAGGCACGACGGGATCCCATCCGCATATTTTCGCGATATATTGAACATATTCATATGTCTGATTTCGGCTGTCCAGTGGGATTATTACAACCTTTTTGGAATTGGATTGAGCCGGGAAAGAGGATGTCGTCAGAAATGAAATTAATATGAGTGTGAAAAAGAATATTAAAAAGACACGCTTTGTTCGGAATATTGAATTATTATTTGTTTTATTCATAAGATACAGTCCTGGTGTAATCTGTAATCCGCCCTCCGTTTTCCTTCCCGGAAAGACGCTGAAGCGTCTAAAGGTTTGTATGATAGGCGCGGGGAGTGGGATTCCTTCCATCCCCCCGGATAAATCCGGGGGTTAATCTAATGAGAGGTTTAAAAACCTCTGACCCCGACCTGAGAGTATCGAAAAACCTCAAAATATCTTTTATTGGTGGTCAGTATTTAACCGGTAGAGATCACAGAGGACACAGAGGACACAGAGATATTAATATTTCCCCCCCGATTATCTTCCGCGAACTCTGCGTTAAAAAAACACTTCCGCCTTCCGTCACCATTATCGGGACGGGGACGTCCCTCCTACAGTTCTGACCTCCGACCTCCGGCATCCGTGTCTGTTATCCTTTTCCTCATTTCCTAATTTCCTTAGAGGTAGAATTCCTCATCTCCTTATCTTCCTGTATTCCTTATCCCGGATCCCGGCCTCCGTTTTCCTAGTATTTAAACTCCTCTTCCTCTTGTCTCTTTTTATCCTCTTTTTCTCTCCTGTAGATGAAAAGGAATGCGATAGCTCCCAGGATAATAACGATTATGAGAACCGCCAGTCCGACTACATATATGAACGGCAGTACAGTTGATTCCGCCATGAATTCCCTGCTCGAAAACGGACTTTCCCATTTTGAGTAGTTGCAGTAACTATAATCGGCGTTAGTTTTCGTGATCCATCCCGGCATAATCGCTTCTATCTTGCGTGTCTCCACATTATGCGGGAAACGGTTTTGGTGGCGGAAGACCCATTTTCCGCTGATTTTCTTCAGTGAAAAATTGTCCTTTTGCAGGAGCTTTCTTTTTATAATCATGCACTTCTGATTTCCTGATCTCTCCTGCGTAATCTCGGCGTTCCTGTATTCCGATTTCAATTTCTCCATTGCGCTGTTAAAGTCTTTTTTGGCATCCTCATTGGCAGGGAAAACCCTGTATGTCTCCAGCGATCCACCGTCATCATAAAAAATATACTTGATATTAACATACCATTTCCCCTGCTTGCATGAAGACAAAGTAAACAGCAGTAATAATATCACAGGAAAAATCAATAACTTGTTTACATGTACCTTCCTCAAGACATATAATCCCTTCGTAATTATTCAGACCCATCACTGTAGGAGAGGCTTCCAGCCTCGATTTTCGTGGCAAGATGCCACTCCTACAACTGAATATTTTAAAATAATTATATCCATCGTTTGAATATATTAAGTTTCATTATGAAGTCATAATATTTCTGTGTGATTGGGGAACCGGTGAGTATGGGGAAGAAGAATATCAAAAACGCGATAAGGCCAATGCAGTAAATCACTATGGACACCTTCCCCAGCCTTGAATCCCGCAGATCGTCCAGGGTCTCGGTCAGGGCAAGAGCCATGAACGGGACGCAGGGAAGCATGTAATAGAAGAAACCTCCCTTGAAATGGAGTCCGCCGTGAAATGAGAAAGACGAGAGCCAGAAGAGATAGAGTGGTAAGTATCCGCAGAGTATGAAAATGACATTGCGCTCCCTGTCCTTGAACGAGCGGAAGAACATATCGAAGAGTACGGGGATAAAACTCCACCAGAAAAGCAAGCTTCCTATTGCGACGATTCCATATATCAAAGCTCCCTTTTTCTCATATTCATACCAGATGGGTCTTCGCACAATAGGCCACTCCCACATCTGGGAGAGGTACGGGTGCTCAAATTTTTGCTTATAGTGAAAATCGAATGTTCTGCGATAAAGCATTCTTTCCCATTTTACCTTGTCGGGACTTCTCTTGATTTCAGCAGGGAACAGCGCCTCAATCAGCCGCCGGTTGACCTTGTGTTTTTCTACTGTGGAAATATTAGCATAACCTTTTTTCAGGTATTCTCCTGCATCTCCGCCTAAATTTATCCCTGCAGACACTTCCGGTGAATAAAACTCACGATGATTGACAATCTTGTTGAAATTTTCCAGTATCTTATTCTGCCTTGCTTCCTCCACCTTTTCCTTTAACTTGTAGGAAGTAACAAACTCCTGGTTGTCCCTGTCAAGGAGAGTCCATATTTTCTGCCTTCCAGCTCCCTGGTTATTTTTGATAGTTGTCAGGAATTTGGACCAGTCGGATACATCGCTGGGGCCGAAATATGATGTATCTTTCATCATAAGTGGGAGATGAGATAATACAAATGTGCCTGTGAAAACAATGATAAATATGAGAGATAGGATACCCATTCGCTTCCAGGGAAGTTTAAAGAAACCGTCCAGGTATTCCCATGCTCGTTTTTTTGGAATCGATGATATAAATGTAAGAACCGCGTGGGCATATCCGAGTACGATACATCCAAGAATAAACGAGCTTGATATTGTGAGAACCTGGAAAAGCATTATCTTGTTGCTCATGTGGAGTTGGAGGACCTGGGATATCAGTGGTTTCACACCGAAATATACACCGGTGAATGTTGCGGAGAGAAGTATGATCCGCCACCATCCCACTTTTTCATCCTTCTTGTAATCTATAAATATCAGAGCGCCGATTGCGACAAGTTTGTATATCCAGCATAAGGCAAATATACCCTTGCCGGCGGGAAAATATCCCACGAGGGCGATAATTACAATGTCAAGCAGGGGGATGCCGGGAAAAATATACAGAGGTGGAAATTTTATTTCTTTCTTCGAGGGCTCACCCGTCTTCAGGAACATCATAATGAAGACATAAAGGAAAACGCCTCCCACTCCTGCAAGTGCGCTCAGCTTTACCGAGAACGCCAATCCCAGGAAAAGCGAACTCAATATAGCATATTTGTAAGTAATGAAAAATGACTTAATTATATCTATGAGAGAAGATTTCTCTGCTTTTTTCTTGCCGGATTTCTTCTCGATTTCTTCGGGTTTCTCTTTGAGATATTGTTCTATATATAAATATGCAAAATAATAACCTATCAAAATAAACGCGGCAATATAAATATCAAGAGTGGCAATCCTGCTCTGTGCAATATGTAGAAACTCTATAGACAGGAGGGATGCCGACATAATCGCACCAAACCTGCTCTTGAACATGGCAAGTCCCAGAAGGTACATTATGATAATCATGATAAGCCCGAATGCAACTGAGCCGGCGCGCCATCCCACAGGCTTGTCGCCCATGCATTTCATAAAAGCTGCCATTACATATTTCGCCATGGGTGGGTGTATGTCGTTCCGGTCTATTTTGCCAGGCTCAAGAATGTCTCTCGCCGCCGGTACATAATGCGTTTCGTCGAAATAGACTTTCGTGGGATATGACAGTCCATAAATACGAATCCAGAGCGAAACAAGAAGAATTACAGTCAAAATGACAACATCAATCCAGCCAAACCTTGTGCTTCCGGATTTTTCTTTCTTTTCGATTTTATTCTTCTCGATTTTGTCCCCGGAGGGATCATTTTCTTTTTGTTTCTTGCTTTTCTTTCCCATTTTTCCTCATTTAACGGTCCAACACCTTATTATTAGCTCTTTTAATTCTACACAATAACAAAATAACCTATTAATCATTAAATTTATTTGGATTATTCTGCTTATGTAGCTTCCGGAAAACCCTATGAAAATTTTCATGTGAGATTTTATATTCAAAGCCCTTGACAAAACATCATGAAAGCGTGATATATGATGAGAGAAAGAATAGTTATTGCCTCAGGGGATAAAATCCCTGACGGTCAGTTTTGAGGTATAAGAAGTGAGATTATTTTAAGGAGGATATTTGATGAATATGTTCGGTGGAAGTTTCATGATGATGAATATGGGTAATTCACGAGTTCCCTCAATGCGGAAATTTTTCGATGTGAACGTTGTTCCGCAATTCTGGGCTCCCCCGGCGCAGATAGGTTCTGTTCCATCTAGTGTGGAAAGTGGAATGATTGACCCCAATTCCATAGTCCCGGGACTGGGATTTGGCGCCAATAATGTCCCTGCACCTCCCACAATGGAAGATACAATGGCTCTTATGGGAATGTACCAGAACCAGCAAGCAAACGAGGGGCAGTATTTCAACCATATGTATAATGATGTGCTGGCCAAAAAGGAAGAGGTATTCAAGGAAAATCACTACAAGTTTGACGAGGATGGCAGTCCGGTTCTAAATGAGGAAACCGGCAAGCCCGAGGTGTTCGAGGGATCAGAGGATGCATTTGGCAAATTCCAGAGACACCAATGGGAGCAAGGTGTTGCACAGGAAATGGGAGAAAAGCATCAAGAGGAGTTCATGAATTTCGAGAGAACAGCTAACAAGATTCTGTTGAGTCAAGACAATAAGCCCAGTTCCATGTTCGACATTCAGGCCAGACAGAATAGAAACGAGCAGATCGAAAGTCTTCAGAAACAGGAGCACCAGCTACTGGTGTCCCAGAAACAGGAGTACTTGCAAGAAATAGCGGGACACCTGCCCAATCCCGATTCCGAGGGAGAAACGATAGGGCAATACATCGATCAGGGCTTTCAGGATTATTCTTTGATGACGGAGCAATCTGAAACCGATATAACTACCAGTGATGCAGGACAGGTATTCCAGGATTATTTCGACGCAGTCGGTGACTTTCTTGCTCAGCAACAACAAATATGGGATGCGTACGGCATGGAATCATTTGATCCCAATGCAATGAAAAACTTTGCCAAGGGACAGAAACTTGTCTGAGGCAAATATTTAATTATAAAAAAAAAGACGGCGGGTTTTACCACTCGTCGTTTTTTTTATGATTTTTTTTGCTTCTCCGCAAGGAAATGGAATAAGAAAAGCGCAGCCATAGTGCTTGTAATATCATTATGATCCGCCACGGGATTCAGGTTGATAATATCCAGATATACAGCCATCTTGAACTTGGAGAGTTGCTTTGCTATGGAGATGACACATTCAGGGCTGAATCCTCCCGGCAGTGGGAATGAAGTTCCCGGCATCATACACCCGTCACATACATCCATATCGAATGTGATAATCGTTCCCTCACTCATGTTATTCGCCTGGTTGAGAGCCTGGAAAAGTTCTTTTTTTATATTTTTTATCTTGTCCTGAGAGTGTAACTGGATAATGTCATTATAATATGTATGCATCTTGCTTTCCCGGGCGAAACGGGCATAATGCGGCGATATTGTCTCCTTGCGCAGGCCGAAATGCACAACATTTTCCATGTTGAAAAGATCCGGAAAATCGTCCATTATTCTAAACATCGAGGATGCGCTGATGAATTTTCCCGGCACGTCATGGAAGTTGAGGTGAGCATCAAATGACAGCAGTCCCAGCCTGTTGTAAACGCCTGATTCTTTTATGCCTTTTGCACCGGCATATGTTACATCATTTCCACCGCCAATCACAATGGGAAAGACATTCAACTTGATAAGACAGGATATTACCTCCACCATCCGGGTGTGAATATCCTGGAGATCAGCATCAAGGTCAATCTTGATATTACCCAGGTCAATAATCATATCACGGGGTTTTTCAAAATGATTCGAGAGACTGTAGAATGGTTTTCTGAAACCGTATGGGCCGTCCCTGACACCATGTTTTCCACCCATGTTGCGAATACCGATGTCCTGGGGAAACCCGATAATTGCAAAATCGAATTTCGAAAGATCCAGATCATCACCATTCCAAAAATGGGTTATGTTGCCCATGCACTCGTCTTGAGAGTCGAATTGCCTGAACACCTCTTCCTGCCTTGTTAAATCAACATTCTTACGGATTATATCAAGATAGCTCAAATCCATTACATTACTCCGTTTCATACCATCGTATTGAATTTTATTTTCCACTTGAATATCTGCTATAACGATCATGTGAATCCCTTTTAATAAATTTAACTATTCACCAAAGATGACCTGGGGAGCACATAGCTTTAAATAAGCTTAATGCGTCAGAATCCTGACCATGATAAATCAATATAGAGCCTTAAGATAGCCGCCCTCCCGACCAACCTGAAGCGGTGTAAAATCGAGAGTCACGAACATCGAGGCTGTCAGCTTCTCCTACAAATAGTTCTTTGAATAGTTCTTTATTTAATAATATAATTTTAAGAGGTATAAATCAATTGTCCTTTGGACTTATAAAAAACATTATTACGGTATTTTGACCTACGCCTTGGCGTTACCCGCCTATATTTAATTTGACACCACTGGTATTTACAAACCTGTCGCCATATGTGATCTTCAACAAAAACGCCAATGTTTTCTAAACAAGATAAAACTCCGCCTAATGCGGAAAATGAATTGGGTGCACATGTTTCCTGTCAAAAATATTTATTACTATTCGGATCCCACCATCATGTCATTTCTTCACGAAGCTTTCCCTCGATCGGAGCGAAGTATCTCCCGTAAGAGAGTCGCCCACGCTGTCATTCCTTCACGGAGCCTGCCCTCGAGCGGAGCGAAGGGTTCAAGGACAGGCTCTGAGCGGAAAAAGATCATCTTACTTTATTCGATCAATCCCGGTAAGAATGTATTTTACTTACTTCCGATGTCTTCCACAGCGAAGGATCTCCTCTCCCGGGTTCTTCTCACAACAATCATTCTTATTAATACTTGCTCCTCCATGCCACGGGGGTTGAGATTCTTCGCTGTGTTAATCCTCGTAGATCAAGGTAATCCCGTCTTTGAGAAAATCATAGAAGTAAAGTTATTCTCTCGTGATCCGCTCAGAATGACATGCTCAAGTCTTTCTTGATCCGCTCAGAAGGACAAGAAGCCTTGGGAGACTGAATAATTACGCCTGAACCTTTGACAAAAAGTAAATGCACCCAAATGAATTATTAAAACGGCTTGGTTAAGAGATTCTTCGCGGGCGCTCAGAATGACAATGCGTAAGTCCTGATCTATATTGTATTATGGGAGACAGTTTTAAAAAAAATGCCAACCCTGAAGTTGGCAATAAAATATCATAATTCAGTTAAAAAACATTAAATAGTCATTTTATCAGTTTTTCCTGATATATTTCAAGAATATTGGTTTTATCCTACTTGTTGGCTTCATAGACTTTTTTGCCGCCAATCCAGGTTGACATAACCCTGGGAAAATCTTTATCAAGCTTATCCGGCTCAATGGAGAAAAAGTCCTTTTCATAGACTACCATGTCGGCTTTGCATCCGCGATAAAGAACGCCCAAGTCTTTCATGCTTGTTGCTAAAGAACTGCCAAGAGAAAGACCGCTGATAATATCCTTTTTTTCTAAAGGTTGATGAATGGCAGGTTTATTGCCTCCAGTTTCGGCAACTTTCATAATAGCAGCCGGCGCAGCATATGCCAAAGGCGAAACGCTGAAATCAGTACTTATGCCCACCGGAATTTCATTTTTAAAAAGTTTTTTTATCTGATAAGACTGGTTGCTATGTTTCCCATAATAATAATCAACACCTTTTTCCACTTCCCAGAAAGCGGGCTGGACTGTTACAATTACATGCCCGTTAAACTTTTTAATTCTTGCAATCTGCTCGTCAGTAATGAAAGCAACATGCGCCAGAACATGTTTCCCTTTTATGCTTCCCTTCTTGGCCACAACCTTATCAAGAGCATCAAGCACCACTTCCACAGCCATATCGCCTTGAGTATGATAATGCATATTCAATCCCAAATCTTCGGCCCTTGCAATAATCCTGTTGATGTTTTTCTGTGGACCTGCTTGATCATTGTTTGATACTTCCATGAGTCCATGATTATTCTGTTGGTTTTTCCAACTGGTCCACGCCTGCCCTCCGGCAAATGCTCCGTCAATAAAAATCTTACAACCATAAAATTTGACCATATCGGTATCTTTACCAACATATTTTAAAGCGTCATCTACATCGTCAAGGTTGTAAATTGTATAGCAGTAGTTGACGCGCACAGGAAGGATGCCTTCTTTTTCCATGTCATAAAAAACTTCAGGTTTCATAAGCCTGCATCCGGGAAGTCCCATAAGATCGACAACAGATGTGTATCCAATAGATGCCCACAATTTCAGCATTTTCTCCGTTCCAATCTTTACATCTTTGTTATCAATCATACTCATAATTTTATTTCCCGGAATGCTCATCGCAGACTCTCTAAGCATACCGGTAGGCTTTCCATCTTCTATTATAATTTTTCCACCATAGGGCACTGGGGTTGACTTTGATATATTACAAAGTTTCATGGTAGCGCTATTGATTATTGAGTTATGCCCTAAATAATCCACTATAAAGAGTGGTCGGTTCCCCGTTGCCCTGTCAACTTTTACAAGATCTTCTATCGACCATTTGTCATAATCTTTTAAGGAAAAGCCAACACCTATCAAGATAGAGCCTTCCGGAACCGTTTTCGCCTTTTTGGCCAACACCAACGCTATGGCATCAACATTATTACAGTTCTGGAGATCTACACCGATATTAAAGAATGTACCTGCCTCCATTAAATGAACGTGGGAATCAATGAAACCTGGATAAGCTGTCCCTTTGGCAAGATCAACAATTTCAGCATCTTTGAATTTGACCGGGTCTACGTTATAGGCTTGAACTGTCCCATCCTTTACAAGAAGATTCTTGACAGTTGTCTTTGTGTCAATATATATTGTGCCATTGGTAAAAAGTTTAAAGGAACTATTTTGAGCTACAGCCGTACCAGTCAAAATACACAAACAGATTGTCGTTAATGTTAAATAAAAAAGAAAACCTTGTGCATATTTCATAAAATCCTCCCTACAAAATTGTATTTCCTTTTCAGAACTATAATTTGGGAGGGCGAAGCCCATCCCAATATAAATCCCCCCTTTCGCTGACCAGTTGCGTTTTTTCATGTCCTTACTTCCATCTACATGATAATTCCCCCTGCCTGAGGAGGTTTACTCTACACTTGCAAATACCCAAATACATACAGGGTCATGGTTAACATTGTCTTGAGAAACAATGAAAATATTTTTATTTGAATCAATTAAGCCTTTAATATCCCAAGCATCAAAATAATTTGTTAATTTATCTTTTAGTAAATACAATAGCTTCAAAAGCCCTGTATTGCACAATATTCAATTTTTCCTGGTTGCGGGACAGACTATAAAAACCCGCGCCACGTGATGTAGATATAATTATTTTGCGGGTTTGAAAACCCGCGCTACGTGGTGGGAGATAACAAAAAGAAGCTCCGCTAATGTACTACCAATTTCCCCAAAGTTGAGAGCAATATTCCTGCCGCTATTGCCGAGCCTATGACTCCTGCCACATTCGGTCCCATTGCATGCATCAGGAGGTAATTGTCGGGATCTTCCTGATTACCCACCATCTGCGCCACGCGTGCGGAGTCCGGTACTGCCGAAACACCTGCGGCACCTATGAGGGGATTGATTTTTTCTTTCAAAAAGAGGTTCATAAATTTGGCGAATAGAACTCCGCCTGCGGTTGCAATGGCAAATGAAAGCGCGCCCAGGGCGAATATTTTAAGAGAATCGCCCGTAAGAAAAACATCAGCCTGTGTGCTTGCTCCCACTGCAATACCGAGAAGAATTGTTATTATATCAATCAGTGAAGTTCTGGCAGTATTCGCCAGCCTCTCCGTAACCCCGGACTCTTTAAGAAGGTTTCCGAAGAAGAGCATTCCCAGGAGTGGAAGTGATGCCGGAGCTATAAATGTGCACACAAGGAATGCAATAATTGGAAATACAATTTTTTCTATTTTTGAAACCGCTCTTGGTGGTTTCATCCTTATTCTTCGCTCTTCAGGAGTTGTGAGGAGCTTCATGATGGGTGGTTGAATTACCGGAACAAGTGCCATATATGAATATGCCGCTATTGCAATCGCTCCTATCAATTGTGGGGCAAGTTTTGAGGCGAGAAATATTGCTGTTGGTCCGTCCGCCCCGCCGATAATACCTATTGACCCGGCTTGCGCCGGAGTGAACCCCAGGAAAAGTGCGCCTGTAAAGGTGATAAATATACCCACCTGAGCGGCCGCCCCCAGCAGAAGTAATTTCGGGTTCGATATGAGCGAAGAGAAATCAGTCATTGCGCCGATTCCAAGGAATATCAGAGGGGGATATATTCCCTTGACGACACCGAAATATATATAGTTCATCACGCTTCCGGTCTCATATACTCCTATCTGTGTTCCATATAAAATCGGGATGTTTCCGATAAGGATTCCGAATCCAATGGGAACAAGAAGCAGTGGCTCGTAATGTTTGGCGATTGCGATGTATATAAAAAGCAATCCCACCAGTATCATAATTATATGCTTATATGTTACCAGGTAGAAACCTGTGGAATGATAGAATTGTTGGAGTAATTCCAATTTCTATGCCTCCTGTCCGATTTTCAACAATTGTGCTCCTTCAAGCACACTGTCACCGGGCTTTATATATACTTCAAGTACCTTACCGTCAGTCGGGGTCTGTATATCATTCTCCATTTTCATCGCTTCCATTTTCAACACAAACTGACCGACCTTAATCAGGTCTCCCTCTTTCACATTGACCTCAAGTATGACACCGGGAAGAGGAGCCTTGATTGTTTTGAAGCCATGCTCCTTGCCCGGAGCTTTGGTGACCCTGGGTCTTGAAATCGATTCGTGAACCACGCTTTTTCGAACGAGTTTGGGAGTCTTTTGCTTGAATAGCTGCTCGATGTTTACAGTATATTCCGTACCGTTAACATCCACAACCGCTTCTTCCTCGGTTATTTTTTCTAAGTGCACGTTATAATCGTTTCCGTTAATTACAAATTGATACTGGTACATAATTCCTCCTATATGGGAAAGGGGAAAGGGGACATGGGAAACGGGATCCGACCTCCGACTCACGGATCCCGCTTCTCGTCTCTCACCTCTCGCCTCCATTCTATGTCATCTGTTCTTCATTTGTCTGACCTTGCCGCTCAACGCCCAGGGAGAAAGCCGTCTTAATGTCGATCCGAATGTGATTTTCTGTCGCTGTTCATCCATATGAAGTCGGTGATACAGAATCAAGGCGGTACAGATAGCCGCCGCCTCCTCACCGGTTATTCTCTTTCCTTCTTTATCCCTGATTATCTCTTCTTTGCCGTTATCTTTTCTCCACAGTCCAGATACTTTTTTCAACATACGCCTGCCCATATTAATAACTTTCTCCAGAAAAAAAAGAACAAAAAACAGAACAATCAGTCCGGAAAAAACCACCGACATTCCTATTATGGAAAGCGTGGGACCTTGTCCATCAATGATGTTTTGAATCCCGGATTTATTGGATTGATCTGCGGCCTGCGCCAAAATTGACAATATATTCGTTAGATGAATGAATGACATTCCGTTCACCATATTTCTAATTTTTTACTATTTTAAATACTATAAAGGGATATTTCCATGTTTTCTGGGAGGATTTGTATCCTTCTTGGTGGCTAACATCTCAAGCCCCCGAATTATCCTGAACCGGGTTCTCCGCGGCTCGATGACATCATCGACAAATCCTCTCTCGGCGGCGACATACGGGTTGGCAAACCTTTCCTTGTAATCTGTCTCCAACTCGCATACTCTTTTGTCCCTGTCCTCGCGCTCCAATTCTTTCAATTCCTTGCCGTATATGATTTCCACGGCTCCTTTCGGTCCCATGACGGCAATCTCGGCTGTGGGCCAGGCATAATTCAGATCACCGCGAATATGCTTCGAGGACATGACGCAGTATGCACCACCGTAGGCCTTGCGAGTGATGATTGTGATCTTTGGCACAGTCGCCTCGGCAAAAGCATATAAAAGTTTTGCCCCGTTCCTGATTATACCTCCGAATTCCTGAACCGTCCCGGGCATGAAACCCGGTACGTCTTCAAGAGTTATGATAGGTATGTTGAAGCAATCGCAGAAGCGCACGAATCTGGCTCCTTTTATTGAAGCATTTATATCCAGCACTCCCGCAAGGTATCGAGGCTGGTTTGCAACCATACCCACAGGCTTCCCGTTAAAACGGGCGAATCCCACAATGATATTGGGAGCATATAGCCTGTGAACTTCTAAAAACTCACCGTCATCAACCAGCATCTGAATTACATCATGCATATCATAGGGCTTATTAGGATTATCGGGAATTATCTCGTTTAAAGAGTCTTCCATCCTGTCCACCGGGTCGTTGCAAATAGTTGCAGGGGGATCTTCCATATTATTCGAGGGCATGTAAGAAAGAAGCTTCCTTAGCAACATCAATGCTTCTTCCTCATTCTCAGCAAGGAAATGTGATACACCGGAATGAGTACAGTGTATCATGGAGCCTCCCAGCTCTTCATTTGTAACGATCTCGTTCGTAACCGTCTTCACAACTTTTGGTCCGGTAACGAACATATAACTGATATCCTTGGTCATAATTGTAAAATCGGTAATAGCCGGGGAATAAACGGCTCCACCGGCGCAGGGTCCCATAATAGCGCTTATCTGGGGTACAACCCCGGAATACTTAACGTTACGAAGAAAAATATCCGCATATCCCGCCAGGCTGTCAACACCTTCCTGAATCCTTGCGCCTCCCGAATCGTTCAGCCCTATAACCGGAACACCCATCTTGGCCGCCATATCCATGATCTTGCATATTTTCTCCGAGAAAGCTTTTGACAGGGATCCCCCAAAAACTGTGAAGTCTTGTGAGAATACCATAACAAGACGTCCGTCTATTGTGCCATAACCTGTTATGACACCGTCCGACGGTATTTTTCTGTCAGCCAGTCCAAAGTCAACACAGCGGTGAGTTACAAACATGTCAAACTCCTCGAAACTGTCCTGGTCAAGCAACATTTCAATTCGCTCACGTGCAATGAATTTGCCCTTTTTGTGCTGAGAATCAATCCTCCTTTGACCACCACCTATCTTGGCCTTTTCTCTCAACTGACTTAATTTTAAAAGTTTGGATTCCAGACTCATCCGGTTCCCTCCTGGATTAACTAATTTGAAAAGACAATAAATAAACGACCTATTAATCGGGTCGTTTAATTTTACGACAGGGATTTGTTATTGATTTAGTTCACAAATCCTTCTGTTTTTCTCTCTTAATGTAAAAAAAATTGTATTCGCCATATTCAACATAGAAATCACGGAGGCCGCGGAGGATAACCGGAGGAAAAATATTGATATCTCTGAGGTAGATGGAAGTGGGAAATGGGAAGTGGGAAATAACTGGGATTTTAAGCTTTTTCGACACCCTCACATCCCGTCTCCCGCCTCTCGCCTCCCGTTTCCCGCTTCTCGTCTATCATATATATACCCTGTCCCTGCCATGAGATTTGCACATATACATCAACTCATCTGCCCTTTTTAACAGCGAATCGATTGTGTCTTCTTTCCGGGCTATAACAGCGCCTATAGAGGATGTCACGTTTATTATATTTCCTTCATAATCAAACCCGGACTCTCTCACAAGGCTCCATAGCCTGTTACCGACCGCCTCAAGTTGATCTTTCTCGCTGACAAACGGGGCAAGCACAAGAAATTCCTCTCCGCCCCACCTTCCAACCATATCATAACCCCTGACGGCATGAGTCATAGTATTTGCAACCATTTTCAGAACCCTGTCCCCGATAGCATGCCCATATTTATCATTTACTTTTTTAAAATTATCAATGTCCAGATAGCATACCCCAAAAGAAATAAGGTGTCTTCTTAACGCGCTTAATGCCTCTTGCAATCTGAACTCAACCATACGCCGGTTCGGAAGCAGAGTAAGATGATCAATAAATGCTATTTTCTTGAGTTCTTCCATTTTCTCGACAATTCCCTTTTGCTCGGAGTTGTCGCTGAATATTTCCACCGCGCCGAGAATCTCGTTGTTTTCATCCTCAACAGGGACAACTTTAACAAGCAGGGGAATTCTGTGACCTTCCTTGTGTTTTCCATAAAGTCTGCATGACACTGACGCTCTGGTTTCAATCGCTTGTTTAAGTGGGCAGTAACCGTTGCAAACCTCTCTTCCCCGGTCGTCAATATGAACAAGCACTTCGTCGCGACAACGCTTGCCGATGATTTCATCCGCCTTATAACCGGTTATCTTTTCCGCACCCTTGTTCCAGTACCAGATTTTGCAATTCATATCAACAAAAAAAACACCGTCATAAATATTTTTTAAAAGAAGACTTTTAAAATGGTCGCCTTTGTTTATCATTGCTTGCTTCCCCCTGTTCATGAAGAATCCATTAAAAAGGCAATACTTTCAATTTATATTATACCCTTTTCATGCATATTATTTCCCTTCCCACTTCTGATAAAATCCATTTCCTTTTCTCTATAGCAGGTACCAATTCGCCTGAGCTGTTTTTAAACTATGATGGTAATAAATGAGCGAATCGAAGATGATGCAGGGGACTAGTTAAAACCACAGAGGACACCCTGAAACAACCCCGCCCTGAAACAAGTTCAGTGTAGGCGGACAGGGTTCAGGGCAGGTACAGAGAATTCTCTGATTTATCTCAGTGCTCTCTGTGTTCTCTGTGGTAAAAAAAACATAGGGGCTGAGCAGTATCGACTTTTAAAACACGACCTAATAAAATAAAGAAGAAAACTTGTTTTTTAGCAGGAATTCAAACATACGGAAATAATTATCTGAAACATGAATATCGGAATTTTTACAAATGCATATAAACCAATTATTTCAGGGGTAGTCAATTCGATAGACCTGATAAAATCAGGACTGGAAGCCCGCGGACACCGGGTTTTTATATTTGCCCCGCGATACAAAGGATATCATGACAAAGAGAAGGACGTTCACAGGTTCTTTTCGGTGAATCTGACCAACAGGGTTGACTTCCCCGTTGCGATACCATATTCTTTCAGGCTTTTTAAGCTCATTCCAAACCTGAAGCTTGATATCATTCATACACACCACCCGTTCATACTGGGAGAGGTTGGCGTAAATTTCGCAAAAAAACTTAAAATCCCGCTTGTTTATACATTCCATACACAATTCGAGCAATACTCCCACTATATACCGTTTAACCAGGATATTGTAAGGAAAGTTACCCGATTTTCAGTGATAAAGTATGCGCAGAAATGCAACCTTATTATATGTCCCAGCACAACCATTTTATCATTGCTTGATAATTACGGGATAACATCTCCCATAGAAATGATTCCCAATGCCATAGATATATCTGCCTTCGATCATCCGGATGCGGAGCCTGTGAGGAAAAAATACGGACTTACACAAAAGGATAAGCTCCTGATTTATGTGGGCAGGATTGGACTGGAGAAAAACCTCGGTTTTATGCTCAAAGCATTCAAGAAAGCAAGAGAGCGTGTTCCCAATGTAAAACTGATGATCGTCGGTGAGGGGGCAGAGCTTGATTCCCTCAAAGATCTTGCCGTGAACCTGAAGATCGACGATGACGTAATCTTCCCCGGGAGGGTCGAATACAGCGATATCCCATCATATTACGGCGCGGGATATGCGTTCATAATGACATCCACAACCGAGGTGAAGCCCCTCGCCCTCCTGGAGGCTATGGCCTCCGGACTTCCGGTCGTTGCAATATCAGCCGCAGGCTCTTCCGACACAATCACCCCCGATTTCGATGGACTCCTCACGGATCACGATATGGATAACTATGTGAATGCCCTTCTGAAACTCCTTGAAGACAAGGATTACAGGGATAAGTTGAGTTCAGGAGCGAAAACGACATCGAAAAAATACTCCATGCTCCAGACCTCTGAAAGACTGGAAAAACTTTTTATGCGAGTAATAGAGGAAAACAGGCAGGTAGCTGTATGAGGTTGGAAAAAGGACGTGTTCAGGTATATACAGGAGATGGAAAGGGTAAAACCACCGCCGCCCTTGGGCTTGCGATAAGAGCGGCGGGGCATGGACTGAAAATAAAGATAATACAGTTCATGAAGGGCAGGTTCGATTACGGTGAGATTGCCGCGATGAAGCGATTCCCGGAAATTTCCATGCATCAATTCGGGAGGGTGGATCTTGTATATAAGGGGAAAGAGAAAGAGATTGACTATCAGCAGGCGCAGTCAGCATTAAAAATGGCGATGGATTCACTTCATGATCCCGATCTGGATATATTGATACTTGATGAAATAAATGTCGCTATTCATTTCGACCTTATAAATACGGAAAGCTTGCTCGATCTTCTGAATAATAGGCCGAAGAATATGGAGATAATTATCACAGGCAGAAAAGCCCCCGAAGAAATTATAGAAAGAGCGGATCTGGTGACAAGAATGGAATCGGTGAAGCATTATTATGATACGATAAACCTGGAAGCACGCAAGGGGATTGAATACTGAGAGAGATAACGACTTTTTTTTTACCACGAAGTCACGAAGGACACGTAAAGAAAAAAGAGAGAAGAAATTGGAAGATGGAAATCCGTCACTCGTCCCGGGAAGACGCTGAAACGCCTGAAGCAGTGGGGGTTGTGTGCATTCTCTTCTTCCCCGGATAAATCCGGGGGTTAATCTCATGGGAGGTTTAAAAACCTCCGCTACCCGACCTCCAGCATCCGTCCTCCATTACCCTCTGTGCCTGCGCTGAACTTGTTTCAGTGTCCTCTGTGGTAAAAATTTTAACGGTGAAAAAGTTAAGCCCTTCGCAAGATTCCCGTTTTGACCAGTATAAAATAAATAATCCACAGGATAACCGCCGTTCCTTCCAGGGCGGCAAGGAAGAAGCTGCATCCGGCTATTCCCAGTAACGGGACAAAGAAAGCTCCGATCAAAATCGCTCCAATACATCCTCCAAAATGATCTGCACTGTCTGTGAACGCCGCCGCTCTGCCGACTTCCGATCCCCACTCTTCCATTAGATACGCCGCCAGCGGAAAAATATGTCCCGAAAGCACTCCCACAATCATCACTATAAGGAAAAAAAGAAACTGGTAAGAAGAGGGAAGTTTGCCCAGGAATCCCAGGATAAACGGAAGAGATAAGCCAAGAATGACGATAAGAATCAAAACGCCCATAAAGAGCGGCATTACGGAGTCTCCCCCGGATTGCGGAATATTATCAACTTCCTCTTTCAGATCTTTTATTTTCTTCTTTATAATGCGATGAACCGAGCTTCCACCGAGAAAAAGCCCCAGCATAAAGAGCGCGATGAGGAAGCCTATCTTTTCGAAAAGGTATCCGTATAGACTCTGGTATGAATAACTCAGTAAAACTGTGAATCCCATGGCACATAATCCTGTTGCAAAAACCGAGAAAAGAGAGCAAAATTTAGCAGATCTTGCTTTACCGGGTCGAATAATTAATGAGCTTAATAAATATAAAACCACAATTGCAATCAGAATGGATATCCAGAAAACAGTCCCCTTTTTTTCCATAAAGGATATTACTCCCGCAAGCCTGGAACTTGAGTATTTATCCCATAATTTGAGATTATGGAGGTAAGCTACGGGAGATAGATCAGTATTTATGCGGCCTTTTATATTCTCCCGGTATATTTGCTTTTTGAATTTCACTCTCTCGGGCTCGTAGATAGTTTCAAATATATAAGGGGTGAAAACTGTGTCGGAAATATTCCTCTCCTGGAATCTTTTGAATAGCACATTATAATCATCGCTTGAGGCGGATTTGTCAAACGATGCAAAGAAATGGGTGTGTGTTCCCGGGGACATTGATATATAAGGGAATACTTTATTAACAGTCCTGTAAATCGTTGTATTGTAATCCGCTATCTGGCTTCCTTTTCCCAGAAAATTCTCCGAGGATGTGATATTAAGCGCAACAACCGCCCCGGGTTTCATTATTCTCAAAATCTCCTGAAAAAATTCCAGTGTATAATATCTGTTTATAAATGCCGTTGAGGGATCCGGCATATTAAGAAAAATAAGATCATATTTATTTTTGGTGTTTTTCACAAAAAGTCTTCCGTCAGAAACGGCATGCTTTACTCTCGGGTTTTGCAGTATCTTTTTCTCTTTCTTTGATAAAACAGGCTCCATCATTTCATAAAGGGAAGGATCCAGATATACCATGGTGACCGATTCCACGGGCTGTTTCAATGTTTCCTTGATAAATCCCGGTGTTACCTCTCCGATTATGAGAATATTTTTGGGGGACGGATGTTGTGTGAGTATATGATGCGCCGCCGTTGCATCATCATATTCCACAGGAAACGAAAATCCATAGATCCCGTTAAAAAAGACGTTGTACTGATCTTCCTGTTTCGTAAGTGCAAGATTCTGGTATGGAGAATCCCGGCTGTCAAGCAGGGGCATATCTTTTATAAGGGTTCTCCATCTTGCAAGAAGGGTTGTTCTGTCAATGTATGAGGCGGCAAATGGAGAAATAAGAGTAAAGAATAATACAAGAAAAATAGCTGCTCTTTTAATTTTACCAGCGTGAGACCTTGCCAAAATATGGTATGCGAAAATGACTCCCGAGAAAAGAATCAATATCAGCGAAGCAATAAACGGCGTTGAGAGAAAACGAATCAATAGGAAACTGAAAACCACCCCGCCGGTGAGGGAGCCTAGAGATTCGGATATATATATCCTTGCAACGGCGGTCTTATCTCCAAGTATCCTGCATCCGACAGGGAATGTAAGCCCGATCAGAAAACCCGGTGGGAAGATGGCAATGAGGGAGATCCATACCATTGAAAGAAACGGCATAAACTGTCCGTACGGCGTGCCGGATAACGCTCTGCTCATTCTGATGAATGGTATGAGGGCGATTGGCAGGATGGAAAAAATGAAGGTGAGATTTAGAAAAAGTCTGTTATAATCCCTGATGCGATCTGCAATAAGAGGATATACTATCGCCCCCGCCGTTATTGCGATCAGCCAGAAGAACAGTATGACCCCGAGTATAAGTTCATTGCCGTAGAAAATCACCAGGAACTCACGAAATAATATCGATTGACATATTGTCGAAGAGAGTCCCATGAGGAAGAATATCATCAATACCAGGATATGCTTTTTTAATGTTTCTTTATTCATCAATTAATTCAACTTGCTCAATAAACTACATCCCTCTCACCTTAATGTCAAAATTATACATCTTCATCTGTTTGCCAATATAATCATCATCATCCGTCAGAGCAACAATCTCTATCCCGGTTTTTTTAGATTTTTCAAATAACAATTTACTGTTCCTGAGATTGACCTGGTTTATCTCACCATCGCCAATTTTCGGGAAAACCTTTTCCAGTAATGAAAAGTCCTCCGATGTAAACGGACCTTTAATCTTTATGGAGTCAAAATGATCTACACCATTGACATTCTTGCTGTTGGGTTTCGGACCGGTCCTTAGCATATTCCACATCATCGTGTCATATTGAATCCAGCGAATCCACAGGGGCAGGTCTTCTATTATTGGCAGGTCAAGGTATCTCAGGGGCATTGATTTTTTATTGCGTTTCACCCCGTAGTATTCTCGATAGGGTTCTTTCACATACACTTTATTTTGACATAAGGTCTTGTATATGACATCCAGATCTTTCACCCTCAAAAAAAGCATGACAACTCCACGAACACCGCCTTTGTTCCATTGATTCACACAATCGGGACATTCATCAGAAGCACCTCCCAAAAGGCGAAGCATTTCGAAATAAGAACGCCCTACGAAGGGAGTTATTGTTTTGAAATTCTTCCCTTCTTTCCCGGAATTAAGACTCACCGGAAAACCTGATTTCTCGAATTCTTTCTTGATTTTTTCGAAAATATATTCAGAATCATCAACCAGTGCAACAAGATGATCTATTTCACTTGAAAGAACAGGATTAATCAATATAAAAAACCTCCCCAATTATAAATACAAACTTAAAATTCAACATGGGTAGTATTTAATGAAACCTGGAATCAATCCTTCAAAAGCCCAGGTCAGTAGTGTCCTTTGTCCAATCTTTCCGCAAACAAAAAGGATACCTTATTTTATCAAGGTCAGCAAACCCAAAACCACTCTTTTACTTGGACAACATTGACTTTTTCTATTTACTTTTCAGATTTAACGCCCGTATCCTTATGTGTCTTTAATATATTTTTTTTCCTGGGGCTTATCAAAGACGTCTTTCCCAGTTCAGGCCTTTTTTCGTTTACGGCAACATCTTTCTCCAGATCCGATTTTTCAAAAAATAAATAGAAAAATACAAGGAGACCAAATAGAAAGAGCATGCTAATTAAGAAGAAAAACATTATCACTTTCACCATTTCACCCTTCTATTTCTTTTTATACCCATTGTCAGAGGAAATAACCATTTCATGAAAAATTTATTTATATCTATTCAGACCTCCCACAGCAGGAGAGCCTTCCAGGCTCGATTTTCGTGGCAGGATGCCACTCCTGCAAACAATACCACTAAATTAAGGCAGGAGTGACGCATCTTTAAAGCGGAATGGCATGAGAACATCGATAAAACCCATAGGGCATCTCACATTGTTATTATAATCCAGCGCCAAAACCCACATCACCCATGTGTTGACTCACTAATTCATGGGCATTGCCTATGGGAGGGATTTCCCAACCCCGATAAATTAGTGTCTGTCCCTAATTAACAAAATGGCGTCTGTCCCTGTCCCTATTAGTGAATTAATTAGGGACAGACACCAATTATTTTCCCCTCCGGATATGCCCACAGGTTTTGGGTAATATGATGTATAATGGGAAAAACCTATCGTTGCAATCCTTGTAATTCTTGTTAATAAAAATAGTGTCTGTCCCTAATTAACAAAATGGCGTCTGT
The DNA here is from genome assembly GCA_021107945.1 of Vulcanimicrobiota bacterium. Classification (GTDB taxonomy): domain Bacteria; phylum Vulcanimicrobiota; class JAJTBE01; order JAJTBE01; family JAJTBE01; genus JAIORV01. Next base: position 58,950 of record JAIORV010000068.1, read on the forward strand.
CCCTGTCCCTATTAGTGAATTAATTAGGGACAGACACCAATTATTTTCCCCTCCGGATATGCCCACAGGTTTTGGGTAATATGATGTATAATGGGAAAAACCTATCGTCGCAATCCCTGCAATTCTTGTTAACAAAAATAGTGTCTGTCCCTAATTAACAAAATGGTGTCTGTCCCTGTCCCTGTCCCTGTTAATGAATTTATTAGGGACAGACACCAATAGGGGGAACTGAACATTTACCTTCGAATTGGGTGTAAGATAAATATATGAAAATACTTTTTGCAAGGAAGGATAAACGCGTACCTCTTAAAGAATAAAACTGCCTGTTGATTCTGTAAAACATATAATTCTATAATTCGGAAGTATTTAATAACACTTTTAAAACCGCACCTGGAGAAAAATGTAATGCAAAAGAATGCAATCGCAATATTGACTGTTATTTTCTATGTTTTTATTGGAGCAGGGCTTTCATACTCCGAGGCGGCACGAACAATCACAGATCGCAGCGACCCTTATTCCCCCAAGAGTTATGCAAATATCGACTTTGTAAAAAAATTCAATCAGGCAATACCGGGACTTGAAAATTTAGGTGAAAAAATAGATCAGGCACTTTTATACAGTGATGTAAAAATGCTGACGGAGTCCGCCGCTGTGTTGGGATATTGCGAGAAGCAATGGGAAGTAAAATCTTCCGGGATTACGGCGGACAAACTCATGGACATCGCCGGACAAATAGCGGATTACAGAAAATCACCCGATGAGTTGAAGGCTGTAATCAATACATACAATGAAAGATCCATTTCCGTCTATAACCCTGAGAAAGCAAAAAAATACGAAACAATTCTGCAAAATCTGAAAACCCATCCTGCCGGACAAAATCAATGCGGCACGTTGTTTGTTCGTAACAATACCGGTAAAAACAACATACTGATATATGTGAATAAAATATATTTTGGCACTGTAAGGGCAGGCAGAAGTGTTAAGTTCAGTAATATTCCCACGGGTAAAATAGATCTATCGGCAAATGATGGGAAACATAGAAAATGGGGACCGAGAAAAGTATATTTATCACGCAACATAATTTTTCGATGGGAATTGTATCTTTAAATCAAGAGGGCGTGACGCAGGCTTGATAATTGAACTTTCCAAAAATGCAAAGAGATGTATCCGCAGGGCGAAAGACATAGCTGTTTCCCTGGGGCATTCCAGTCTGGATTCGGGACATTTGCTCCTGGGTATATTAACAGATGCCGCCACAAAAGCATACATAGTAATGGAAAGTATCGGTATTCAACGCTATGATGTGGAAAAAGAACTAAAATCTCTGAGGCCGCCGATAGGTCAGCTTATCGAAGAACCGGAGATTTCAGAAGATCTAAAAAATGCGATTGAAATCGCATCCGATATATTAAAGAGAACTAATGAACAAGAAATATCACCAGAGTTGCTAATTGTTTCCACATTATTAAGGGGTAATTCCCCATCCAATAAAATAATAAAAAACATGGAATACGATCCCGGGTTAATAATCCGGGAAATGGGGATTCCATTGGGCGAAAACCCGGTTTTCTGATCCCCGGAAGTATCGTTGAATGCTGAATTTGCAGGGGATATTGTTTTTTTACTCCGCCCGGAATTACCTCTTTTTATATTGAAGGGCATATTCCATTGGAATAGAACAATAAAAAAGGAATATCTGTTATAGTGTAGTATATACACAAACAATAATTCACAGGGAGTGATTTGTATTTCCTTCTCTTATGAAGTAAGAGATGAAATGGCCAAAGGCCTTCCCGAGAAGACATGTTGCAGAGAAACCATGTTGGCTTCAATCTTATTATTCGGAAGGCACTTTCCAGATGTCGGGCATATTCAAATAGTACAGACACCATTTCCCAAAGTTGCAAGACTTACTTATAAATTGGTCAAGCAGGTATCTGACTCACAGGTTTTATGGGAGCAGGCTCAGGAAAAATGCCTCCAAAAAAGAAAGATATACAGGATTCTGATCCCCGAGACTGAATCAATGAATGATTTCCTTTCAAGATGGGGGTTTGATGGAAATTTTAATAAAAACAATTTGCGCAAAGCATGCTGTAAAAGAGCATTTCTCAAGGGAGCATTCCTGGGATCCGGATCCGTTAGTGATCCAAGAGCATATTACCATTTTGAGATAATATCCCCATCAAAGGATCTCTCCCGCATTCTGGTGAGGATCTTAAAAAGGATGGAAATTGAAGGGAAAATCACCACTCGAAGAAATCAATGGCTGGTTTATGTCAAGCGGGCGGATGATATCTCCAATATACTCAATATTCTGGGAGCATACAGGGGACTGCTTGAATTTGAGGAAGTCAGGGCAATCAAAGAGACTAAAGAAGAAATACACCGCAGAGTGAATTGCGAAACCGCCAACCTGGACAAGACGGGCAAGGCGGCGGTAAGACAATTAATTAACATTCGATATTTAAATGAGAAGGGAGTACTCGAGAAGTTACCTAAAGGACTCAGGGAAATTGCCGATCTCAGGATAAGATTCCAGGAAGCTAACTTGAGAGAATTGGGGGAAAGACTTTCGCCTCCAATATCAAAGTCTTCTGTCAACAGCAGGTTCAGGAGACTGGAAGCACTGGCGGCAAAACTCAGAAAAGAATAATATATTTATTAAAAAACACAAGGAGGAATAATAATGAAGGTAGGAATTAATGGATTCGGAAGAATTGGAAGATTATTTTTAAGAGCGGTTCTGCACTCAAAACCCGATTTCGAAGTAGTGGCAATCAATGATATCGGCAAGCCGGAAACGATGGTTCACCTGTTCAAACACGATTCCACATACGGAGGCTTCCCCGGCAAGGTCAAACTTGAGGGCGACACGATGGTGGTTGACGGCCGTAAGATCAAGATGCTCTGTGAGAGAAATCCAGAGAATCTCCCCTGGAAAGAGATGGGCGTGGATATGGTTCTCGAATCAACAGGATTATTCAGAACCAGGGAAGAGGCTGAAAAACATATAAAGGCCGGAGCGAAAAAAGTCATTATCAGCGCACCGGGAAAAGGCGGCGGGATAAGAACAATCGTACTGGGAGTCAATGAGAAAGATTTTAATCCCGATACGGACACCGTGGTCTCAAATGCATCTTGCACAACCAATTGCCTTGCGCCGGTGGCAAAGGTAATCAACGATAATTTCAAGATTGTAAATGCATTGATGACAACAATACACTCATATACAAACGACCAGAAAATCCTGGATCTGCCCCATCCGGATCTCAGAAGAGCAAGGGCCGCAGGACTCAACATCATCCCAACAACAACCGGAGCGGCAAAAGCTACAACAACAGTCATCCCCGACTTGAAAGGCAAATTTGACGGAATGGCAATCAGGGTTCCAACACCCACAGTTTCACTGGTGGACATGGTAGTGCTGGTAGAGAAAGAAGTTACCGCGGAGGAAGTTAAATCTGCTCTGACCAAGGCTGCTGAGGGAGAACTCAAGGGATTGCTCGAAGTAACCAATGAGCCTCTCGTTTCGATGGACTTCAAGGGAAATCCGGCTTCGTCAATTGTCGATCTGGGCTGTGTATATGTCAACGGCAGACTGATCAAGATACTTTCATGGTACGACAATGAGTGGGGATACTCCCAGAGACTGGTTGACCTGATGGAGTATATGCTCAAAAAAGTACACGCAAACGCATAGTTTTCGAGTTGATAAATAAAACGTAACTATTGGACATCTTTGTTTTTCAAAGTAAAGCAAGCTGTTTCCAATAAGTAATGTCGTTTTTATTGGAATATTAATAAAACCGCAAAGAAGCAAAGAACACAAAGAAAATTATTTTTAAACCTTTGTGGTCTTTGCGGTCTTTGCGGTAAAAAAATGTTATCTGCGGTGAATAGTAATGAGAATTTTAAGGGGAGGTAATAACTGTGAACAAAGCTACAGTAAGGGATATTGACGTTAACGGCAAGAGGGTCCTGATGCGCGTCGATTTCAACGTGCCCGTCAAAAACGGAGTTGTAACCGACGACACAAGGATACAGGCCGCTCTTCCCACGATTAAATATATTCTCAATCATAACGCAAAGCTTATTCTCATGTCCCACAGGGGAAGACCCAAGGGAAAGGTGATCCCTGAAATGAATATGGACCCCGTGGCAAAAAGACTTGAGGAGGTTCTTGGAAAGCCTGTCACAAAGCTCAATGAATGTGTCGGCGAAGAAGTAAAGAAAAAAGTAATGGCTATGAAACCCGGGGATGTTATTTTGTTGGAGAACACACGGTTTTATCCCGGCGAGAAGAAAAATGACCCGGAATTTGCAAAAAAGCTGGCAAGCCTCGGGGAGGTCTATGTCAATGATGCGTTCGGCACAGCTCACAGGGCGCATGCCTCAACGGTGGGTGTCACGGAATATATCCCCGTCTGTGTGTCCGGATTCCTCATTGAGAAGGAATTAAAAGAACTGGGAAAGATGCTCACAAATCCGGAGAAGCCCTTCTATGCAATTCTGGGAGGTGCAAAGGTAAAGGACAAAATCGGCGTGATAGATAATCTGGCAAATATATGCGACGGAATTCTTATAGGCGGTGGAATGGCGTTTACATTCCTCAAAGCTGAAGGGTATGAAATCGGCAAATCACTCCTGGATCCGAATCTTGATCGTGTAAAGAAAATAATGAAAACGCTGTCGGAAAAGGGAGTCATTCTCGCATTGCCCGTTGATGTGGTTGTAACAGATGACCCAAAGGGCGAAGGCACATCAAAAACAGTTGACGCCGACAAGATACCTGCGGATATGATGGGTGTTGATATCGGTCCGAAAACCATAGAGAAATTTTCCAGTCTGATTTCAATGGCAAAGACAATTTTCTGGAACGGCCCCATGGGCATATTCGAGGTGAATGAATTTGCAACCGGCACAAAAGCGGTAGCGCAGGCTGTCGCCAAGATGAACGGAGTTTCCGTAATAGGCGGAGGGGACTCGGTAGCGGCGGTAAAAGAAGCCGGGCTGTCAGATAAAATGACTCATATCTCAACAGGCGGCGGAGCGTCTCTGGAGTTTATTGAAGGCAAGGAATTACCAGGCATAGCGGCGCTGACGGATAAGGAGAAATTACCGATAGTGATGTGAGAGACTTCTTTTCACCACAGAGGCCGCAGAGGTATTCGGGGAATGGAACCCTGATCTGTAGGAGGGACGTCCTCGTCCCGATAAACGGATACGCAGGACGGATGTTTTATTTCACCGCAGAGATCACTGAAATAAATTCAGGGCAGGCTCAGAGCACGGAGTTTTTTGATTTAAATTCTTCGTGTCCTTCTCGTCTTCGTGGTTTAACCTCAAGAATATTCTGTTTCATCCAGCGACAAGATCAACTGATATCCCGGGTCCGAGAGTATCCTGGTTTTTATTTTTCCTACTCTGCAGCCAGGCAACAGCTTCTTTATGGTTTCTTTTTCATCGGGTTTTCTCGGTGGTGAAAGCTTGAATGTCAGGATAACATTATCTCCGCTTTTTTTGCCTTCGACAATCATTGTATCTTTGTTCCTGGCGCACTTGATTATATTGTGGAAAATTTCAAACAAAATGATTTTCACATTCCTGGAATCCAGTGGAAATTTCTTCTCCAGCAATTCTTCGTCAAATTCCTTTACCAATACAAGACTTTTGCGCTGAAACTTTATATCAAACACATCGATAATCCATCCAACCATTTTCGAGATACTGCAGTCTTTGAGGTTGTGATTTCGCGATTCTAAAAAGCTCTGAATTAGCTCCTCAAGCCCCTCAAGTCTTTTAAGGGCAATTTTACCGTCTTCCCCTACGCTTTCCGAGAATTCTTTTGTGAGATCCATTTCGCTCGAATTGTTACCGAAAGCTTCACTGAATCCCACCATGGATACCAGCGGGGAACGAATATCGTGAATCAAATCCGGCAGAACCTTCAACACAAAGCCTCTTTGCTCCTCAAACTGTTCAATTCGTTCTTTCAGATTGCTCAGCCTTTCTGCAAATTCAAAACCGGACTCCCCGATTCTTGATAGAAAATCAAACCCTTTAAAATAATTTGTCGAATCGACTCTGCTTGCCTCCGCCATGTAATTTGGTTTGCTCCTGGCAGGACTTTTTTTATCAAATTTTTTAGAATTTTCCGGTGATTTACACATAATAAAACTCCTCATACAAATAAATATAAGGCCTCAAAGAGCCAAGTGGGAGGGATTTTAATTGAATCTATTTTGAATCTATTCCGGTATTGCCAAAAAATACTTTATCTATAAGTTCTTTATCTATTTCTTAAATATTCCTACTACTTATACTTGATGCTATATTCACCCCAGGCATAATGAATCCTTTTATTTTTTTGTTTTATTCTCTTGTTTCTCCCCTGATTCTTTCCTGGGAGGTGAAATTATCTCCCATATAATTTTTTCCAGGTTGTCAACCGCTTCTTTTTTTACAAGCTCAACTGTTTTTTCGTCATCAACCTTAACATACCTGAACCTGGGATCGGAGGATTCGGAGCCTGTAATGAAAGTAAATATGTCCTTCCCTTTATCGTCCTTCCCGGTGATGGTCAACTGGGGCTTGTCGAGTCCATATTGCCGGAGGTCGTCTTCAATAAATTTTGCATCCCTTGCATACATATTCCTGACAATCCTGATAATACCGTCAACCTTGCCGATTTCCGTGTCCTTTTTCTCCGGGGAGATCATCACCCATTTATAGTCCTTTTTCTTTTTATCTCCCGGCATCTCTTCCCTTTTCAGGTTGACATTCTTTCCCTTAATGTTAAATTGAATCTCCGACAAATTGTTTGCATCAAACGATAGGAGGGATTTCTTGATAAGCTTTTCTTTATTTACATCAATATTCATGCCCGCTCTGAATGGAAGACCGAATATTTCATCACTGTTTCCGAGAAGAGCAAAGATTAATTTTTTCTCGGCACGGGGACGGGATATCTTTAATGTAAGAGGCTCATCCTTTCCTTTTTCGAAAAACATTATCATCTCATCGGGTTTTCCCTCGAGACCCATTAATTTTCGATTCTGCTGTGTGTTCTCGAAGAATTCTTTTGTATATATCCTGAAAAGTCCGTTTACATATTTGTTAACGGAATTTTCATCAAGTCGGGGTATCGTGGGACTGCTCAATGTCCATTTCTTATCATCTTTTTGGAATAGATATGTGCGTTTTCCCAAGTGCACCGCAACTCTCTCGATGTCTTCCGGCTTCAATGGGGTAACGCTCTTGTCTCTGTAACCTGTAAGGTCTTTATCTGCATTTCTACTCAATCCGGAATTAACCAGGAATACCGGTTTCCCGCCTTCCTTGATAGCGTAGAAATTCTTCTTGTCAATTGTCTTTCCGCCGATTTTGAGTGTCTCTTTCTTCTTTCCGTCAGAGACGGTCAGGATATAATGGGGATCATCAAGCCCGTATTTCTTCAAATCCGCCGGGCTCTCTTCAACAGTTTCTTCTTTACTGGAGTTCACAATGGATCTAGCCAGCAAGTCGATTGTACTGCTTTCTCCCTTCACTTCTTTAGGCTTTTTGATAAGCCAGGAATAAGAATCTATTTCGATGGACTCTATCTTTCCTGTGGATTTGGGGGACGGTGTTCCTTCCGCTTTTTTTACCGGGGATTCTGTAACTTTTTCGAAAATAAATTCTTCCGTTTCCTTATCCTTTTGGGACTTATCCGGTTTTCTCTTCATCTCGACGATTATAATGTCTTTTTCTTCTATTGTAAATATGGCGTTCTCTTTTTGCTTGCTTTCTTCTCTTTGAGGCTTTCCCTTGATTTCATATAAATAATAGAAACCTCCCACCAGAATGAATAACACCACAATTACTATCGTTCTTTTAAAGCTCATGGACTACTTCCTCCTCCAGAGCATCATTATTCCCGCCAGTAAAATCAGTCCGGGCAGCATAACAAGACAGGTTGTCAAGATAATCCGTTTTTGCTTTTTATTAAGATTCAGCGGAGAAAACTTTGCATCATTTTTACGAATTACAATAAGGTTATCCTGCCTGGTAAGCCAGGATATGGTATTCATGAACATATTCTTATTACCCTGGGACAGGAAAAACTGATTGGCGGCGAAATTCACATTTCCAAAAACTGTTATTCTCGCATTTTCTTTATGTGTATCCTTTTTCTCGCCTTTCTCACCTTTTTCGATCTTCGTCGGCACTGTTCCGGCAACCGCTATATTGATTGGCCCCGGCATATCAGTGCCTTTTATGTAGTCTATATCATCTTTGGAGAATTTTTCTTTGAATTTCTTTGCATAACTTGTAGGGGCGCCCGCTGTTTTTACGATGGGCTGGAAACGTATCCCCGGCGCGACTCTCCGTGATAATATTATTGGGCGGCACAGCGGATATACCGTCATGAGCTTGAAATCCGTCGTGATGGGATGCTGCCCATAGAGCATGGGCAGGATAACCGCCACGATGAAGGGATTCCTGAATGACCTCTCGCCAAGCTCATCTACAACGATATAATCTTTCGAAATTATGCCGTATTGCTCGAGTAATTTACCCAATTGCTCATATTCGGGTCCCGGCTGAAGAAGCAGAAGGAGGGATTTTCCATCATCGACAAATTCCTTCAGTTTCACAATTTCGCTTTCAAGGAAAGGATTTTTTGGTCCCGCAATAATGAGAATGTCAATATTATCGAGTGCTTTTTCATCTTCAAGAATCGTTACTGTCTTGATTTTATAATTTTCTTTCTTCAAAGCTTCGACTGCAAAAAAATAATCTTTTTCGCTCTTCTGCTCGAGACCTCTTTCTCCATGACCTCTCACGAATCCGACAGTTACCTGTTTTTCCTGTGTTACTTTCAGCACCGCATTTGTAAAGCTTTCCTCGTCGATATTGGTCAATATTTCTTTTTGCTTCCCCGATTTAATCACCATTGAATTCGGGTCAACAAGCCCATAGTCCCGCGCCGCTAATGGGTTGCGATTGGTCTCAAGGTACTTGACATTGAGCATTTTTGAATAATATTTAAACTGATCAAGGAGATTCACACTGCTCTCCTTGAAATTTCTTCCCTTGTAAAATACAGTTATATCCACATCTTTTTTCAGATTTTTCACGACACTTACGGATTTGTCATCCAGTGTGAATCTCTTATTTTCTGTCAGATCGAATCGTTTGTAATGCTCTTTTGAAATCAGTATGGCAAAAATAAGAATTCCCAGGACGAGCAAGATTGTAATAACCGCATTTGCGCCATATTTAAAAAACCTTTTCATTCAATTCTACCTCCGTTGTAGGTCTTTGGGATCCTCTATCCCTTCCATTTTCTTACTTCCAGAACCTGTACCGTAAGAAATACAAAGAAGAGGATAAAGCATATAAAATAGACAAGATGGTGAGTGTTGATAATTCCTTTTGTGAAATCCTGGAAATGATTCACCAACGAAAGTTGACGGACGATCCCCACTAATACCGGGTTTGTGAATTGAGACTGCGCCGAGCCAATTATCCAGAATAACAGCAATCCTCCTACCGTGGCAAGTGCCGATGTCACCTGATCCGATGTGAGCGATGAAACCCACATTCCAAACGCCATAAAAGAAAGGGATAAAAGGAAAATTCCCAGGTAACCCGAGAAAATGATACCCCATGGAACCTCCGCTCCCTTGAAGGCGAAAACATTGTTGAATAAGATGATATAGACAAATGAGAAGAGGAACATGATGAAAAGAATAGCGGTTGATGCAAGAAATTTACCGATAACCAATTGCATCTCGGTAACGGGGTATGTGAACAGAAGCTCGATTGTACCCAGTTTCTTCTCTTCCGCAAATATTCTCATTGTAAGAACCGGCACCAGGAATATGAGCAGGAATCCCATCAATTGAAAGAGAGGCGTGAGAATGCTCTGCGCCGGATTGAGCTTTTGCATCATCATGGGGTTCCTGATTGCCAGTTGGCTGAAATCGCTGTACTGGAATATGGTGAAGGTAAAGAGGTATCCGACTATGAAGAGGAATATCAGGAAAAATGCGTATGCTATTGTTGAATTGAAATAAGTTCTGAGTTCTTTTCGCATTATATGAAAGGTGTTCATTTGGAACCCCCTTTCTCATCCGATTTATCGGTTTCCTTGTCTTTAGATGATTTCTTTTCCTTTTTGCCTTTTGAATCTTCCTTTTCTACTTTTTTATCCTGTAGTTCTTCTTCACTAATCTTCTTCACGTGATCCGGCACGACTTTTCTGAATATGTCCTCAGCAGACATCTGCTCTCTGAACATTTCGAGAATTATAAATTCATTATTCGATAAACCTGTTGAAATCACTTCGAGTAATGCAGGCTCTTTTTTGGTAATAAGTCTGTATTTGTATATTCCCTTATCAAGTTTTCCCATGTCTCGTACTTTTTCAACGCCGTTTATCTCTTTTAATGTATTTTTGACTTTCTCCGTCGGTCCTTTCACGGTCAAGTTTATGGAATACTTGTCCTGAAGCTTTTCCGACAGATTTTTAAGTGTATCAAATTCCAGGATTTCTCCTTCATCAATAATAAGGATGCGATTGCATACCTTTTCTATCTCGTGGAGAATATGGGTTGAGAGTATGACGGTTGACTTTCCTCCGAAGCTTTTTATCAGACTTCGTATCTCGATAATCTGTTTCGGATCCAGTCCCACCGTAGGCTCATCAAGTATGAGAACGGGCGGATCGGTGATAATCGCCTGGGCGATTCCCACTCTTTGCCGGAATCCCTTTGAAAGGTTACCTATCCTCTCGTCAAAGACAGGCTCCAGTCCGCACCTTTTGATCGCGCTTTCAACTTTCTGTTCCCTTTCCTTGCCACCGACGCCTTTTAGCGAGGCGACAAAATCAAGGAAATAATCAACGGGCATGCCGTCATACAAGGGTACGTTTTCCGGCAGGTAACCCACATGACGCCTTACCTTAAGAGAATCATTGAATATATCATACCCGGCGACGGTTGCGCTTCCCGATGAGGGTGGAAAATAGCAGGTTAGAATTCGCATCGTGGTAGTTTTTCCAGCGGCGTTTGAACCCAGGAAACCCACGATCTCGCCTTTTTCGACCTCAAAAGAAACATTGTTTACCGCTCTGACCGGACCAAATCGCTTACACAATTTATTGGCAGAAATCAAGGGGAATAACCTCCTTTCATCGGATACATAATATATATAAAAATAATAATCTCCTTTATGACCGTGTTGTTTCGAATCAATTTTATCCCCGGTATTGCCGGTATTGATTGAATTTCGAAAATATCTCAGTCCCTGGAGATTAACCACAAAACCATATCAGAACACTCTATTCTGATCCCGGTTGAGATTCCACATATTTCAACATATTCCTTCTGTGCGGTGATGGATACTTTTGACAAATCATATAAAATAACATATAATTTTTGGAAATTGGATATTGGTTTTTTTACCGCAAAGAACGCAGAGTTGGTTATAGGTTGTCGGTCAGTGGTTGTCGGTCAGTGGTTGTCGGTTCTCACTTCACACCTCTCACTTGAGGTTATCGAAAAAGGTGGGATATTTAAGACAACACCATAATTTATTGTGGTGGAATGGAGAATGGCTTAACCATGCCGTCTCAGACGCTTCAGCGTCTTCCAAATTCTAAAGGTTAATGGTGTGACGAGAATGAGAACACACAGGAAAAACCTCATTCAAATTATGTGAAAACCGCGGGTAAGAAAGAAACCTGTACTGAACTTGTTTAAGTATGGGAAACCGTTAAAACGGTTAAACGCCCAGTGCTTGGGGCGTCGTCCTACCACCCGATTAAAATGCGGGTGTTGTCTTAAAATGTCATCAAAGATTAGAAACAAGTTCAGGGCAGGCAGAGAACACAGAGTTTTCTCCGGTTATCCTCTGCGCTCTCTGCGAACTCTGCGGTGAAGATATACAAAAAGGGGAGAACAGATATGAAAACAATAGAACTTGAAAAAGTATATCGTCCCGGACAGGTGGAGGACAAATGGTACGAATTATGGGAAAAGTTCAAGAGGTTTGCCTCATCGCCGGATCCGGATAAAAAACCATACTGCATTGTGATACCGCCGCCTAATGTGACGGGATCCCTTCATATGGGGCATGCACTGGACAACACAATCCAGGATGCGCTCATCAGGTTCAAACGGATGAGAGGATTCGAGGCACTATGGATCCCCGGTACAGACCATGCCGGCATAGCTACACAGAGAGTTGTGGAAAAGGAGTTGGCAAAAGAGGGGAAGACCCGCTGGGATATGGGGCGCGAGAAATTTATAGAAAATGTCTGGAAATGGAAAGAGAAATACGGCGGCACAATCGTGAAACAGTTGAAGCGAATGGGCTGCTCCTGCGACTGGGACAGAGAAAGATTCACCTTTGACGATGGATGCTCCCGCGCCGTGCGTGAAGTGTTCGTTCGCCTCTATGACGAGGGAAAGATATACAGGGGAAAGAGAATTGTAAACTGGTGTCCCAATTGTTACACCGCGCTTTCGAACCTCGAGGTGGAACACGAGGAGAATAAGAATGGGAAACTATATCATCTGAAATATCCCCTTGAAGAAGGCGAAGGAAGTATAACCATCGCTACTACCAGACCCGAGACGATCCTTGCAGATACGGCAGTGGCAGTAAATCCGAAGGATCCCCGTTATGAAGATTTGATTGGCAAGAATGTGATTCTTCCCCTTGTGGGACGCAAACTTCCCATAATAGCGAATCGCAGGGTAGAGATAGGTTTTGGAACCGGCGCATTAAAAATTACACCGGCGCACGATCTCAACGACTGGGAAATCGGGACCGAGCATGACTTGCCCATTATTATATGTATGGATGAAAAGGGCATTATGAACGAGAACGCCATAAAGTATCAGGGAATGGATCGCGATGAATGCAGGAAAGAGATTGTGAAGGATCTCGAAGACGGCGGCCACCTGGTAAAAACAGATGATTATGAGGTGTCTGTGGGAACCTGTTACCGTTGCCATACCGTCATTGAGCCTTATCTCTCGGAGCAGTGGTTTGTGGATATGAAAGACCTGGCAAAACCGGCGATTGATAAAGTGAAAGACGGAACTGTAAAATTTATGCCTGAAAGGTTTACCGGCATATACCTCGACTGGCTCGAAAACATTCGCGACTGGTGCATTTCCAGACAGTTATGGTGGGGACACAGAGTTCCCGTCTGGACTTGCGGGGATTGCAAGTTCGAGGGCGCGTTCAAAAAGAATCCAGATAAATGTCCCAAATGTGGGAGTGAAAACTTTGAACAGGATGATTTTGTCCTTGACACCTGGTTCTCGTCGGGACTGTGGCCCTTTTCAACAATGGGATGGCCCGAGATTACTCCGGAGCTTGAATATTACTACCCCACAGGCGTCCTCGTAACCGCAAGGGATATTATATTCCTATGGGTTGCCAGGATGATGATGATGGGACTCAAGTTCAGGGGAGAAGTGCCGTTTTATGATGTGTATATTCATGCAACGATACTCAACTCCGAGGGAAGGAGAATGAGCAAGTCCCTCGGCACGGGGATCGATCCCCTTGAGCTATTTGACAAATTTGGAGCCGATGCCACAAGGTTCGGGCTAATGGTGATGACGGAGCAGGGGCAGGACATAAAGTTCTCGGAAGAGCGCATAGAGATGAGCAGGAATTTCGGCAACAAGATATGGAACGCCTCGCGATTTCTCCTGCGACAACTCCCCACATCACACAAGGGCCATAAATCTGATGAGTTTGAGCTTACCGCCTGGGATCGCTGGATCCTCAGCAAGTTGAACCGTCTTATTAAAAATGTGACAGAACAATACCAGGATTACAAGTTTGACCAGATAAGCAGAGGACTTTACGACTTTTTCCGGGATAATTTCTGTGATTGGTATATCGAGATTTCCAAACCCATTTTGTATGGGGAGGATGAAAAAGCAAAGGAAAAAACTCTCTGGATTCTCGAAACCGTGATGGATCAATTCCTGCGATTACTACACCCGATGATGCCTTTCCTTACCGAGGAAATCTGGAGCTTCCTGCCCTCAAGCAGGGGATCTGAAGAGGACCCGGATAAAATGCTGATCACTTCTGAATGGCCTGAAATTGACGAATCACTTATTGATCCCGACGCCGAGAAAGAAGTTGAACTTATTATAGACGTGACAAGATCCCTTCGAAATATGAGGGCGGAACTAAAACTCAATCCCAGGCAAAAGGCGAAGTTTCTAATAGAAGCTGAGGAAGGCGATGAGCTTGAAAGCTTGAAAAATGCAGAAGATGTGATTTCGCACCTGACTGTCGCTGAAGTACTGGAAATAACTCCGCCGACGGACAAGAGCCACAGTAAATCTCTCAGCGTTATGTCAGGCAGGATCAATATGTTTATGCCACTCGAGGGTCTCATTGATATAGAAACCGAGGTCGAGAGACTGAACAAGGATGGGAAAAAACTGGAAAAGATCATATTTGGACTCAGTAAGAAATGTGAAAATCCGCAGTTCCTGCAAAAAGCAAGTCCCGATGTTGTAGAGCGAGAACGCAAGAGACTCGTGGAAACAAGAGGGCAGTTGAAAAAAATAAACGAGAGAACAAGACTGCTTTTGAAATGATAATCCCGGATAATGCTTTTAAATTCAACGCAGAGAGCGCAGAGGGCGCAGAGAATCTATTGTATGCAAGGGTTCACTGTTAATTAATCGCATCAATTTTCAGGGTCAATTACCACAAAGCCACTTTTGGGGAGATAGGAAATGAGAAGCGGGAAGCGGGATCTATTGTCACGGCATCCGTTCCCAAAACCCATTCTTCTTTGCGTTCTTTGTGGTCTTTGCGGTGAAATAAAGAACTTCAAAACACCCGCTAATAGCTTTTCATGTTTTTTTAATGAACGTAGGAATTTTTATCGTATTGGGGAAGATCATATATAAGGGGGGTGGAGTGTAATGAAAAATCCAGGTGAGTCAAGACTTGATAGTAATTCCTCCGATAACTCGGATCAGGAGAATCAGGATAAAACTCTCGAAAATGAAATTCCTGTGGATGTTGCCAAAGCAGCTTCTTTTATGACCTGCCCGGTGTGTGGATTTAGCGAAGATGAGGTCGGCGCGGTTTACTGCTCAAGTTGTGGTGCCGATCTTTACAATGAAAAAGAGAAAACGGTTCAGGGTGATCCTTCCGTCATCACCGATAAAAAAGCTGGGGAAGCCACAGAAGAGAAGATAGAAAATGTAAAGGCGCCGGAAGAAGAGAAGAAGGTCGGGGAAAAGCCGTCAAATCAAGAAATCGTAAAAGAAACTATCGTAAAAGAAACTAAGGAAGCAAAAATTGAAGACACCAACAAGGAGACCGGGGAGCAAGGCGTTGAATCTGCTGCCAATATAAAGAAAGAAGCTCCTGAAGGTTCCGGGGACAGTATCTCCAAGTCAAAATTCAAACCCGGAACGGTTAGAATTCCCAAACCCGAAGATCCTATTTTTAATAAGAAAAATATCATTTTCGTGGGTGTAATTCTGGCATTATTTTTGATTTTTATATTAGTTTTCAGGCCTCGTCCTCCCGCTTCCGTTTATAATTATCAAAATTTCAAAAGTGCTTTTTATCCAATAAGCGGTGGGGGAGCCGATGATAATAAAGCGGAAAAGAAAATAAATGGCAAAATTTCATTAACACATAAAGTGGAAGGCTTACAAGAAAAGGGATGTCTCAAATTCGATTATGAAAACGAAGTTGACCAATATATAGGCGTGGGGACCATAAAGCCTGTTCTGAATAACTTCAAAGAGATCTCCCTCAGGATTCGCTCGAAGAATCCCCGTATATTTGCAATTGGCATAGAAGAAATGTCGGGAGTAGATTACCTTTATTCCTTCCCGGTAAAGGCAGATAAATGGATAGAAGTAACAGTTACACCGGGGGATTTCGTACTCAGCAGTAGTGAGAGTGATCCCAACGGGAAATTTGATCTCGACAACCTTAATAACCGTCTTGTTATTGCGGATCTTTCAGGGCAAAGAGGTGAAATCGGAAAAAATATTTTCTGGATTGAAAAAGTCGAGATAAAGAAATGAGGAAGACGGAAGTCGGAGGCCAGATGTCGGATAACGGATAATGGATGATGGAAAATGGATAATAGAAAGCGGATTTTGTTTCCCGTTTCTCGATTCCCATTTCCCTTATAGGAGGGATGTCCTCATCCCGATAAATCCCGAAAACTCTACGGTGAATAGTAACCTTATTTTTTCATCCAGATACGCGAAAAATTTATAATTCCCTTGCGGTTTGCTGAAAATCCATGTATTGACTTATTCATAACAGCACTTGTTTGATAATAATAAAGAGGTATTATCGGTGAATCATCCCTCAATATCTTCTGGATTTTTCCATAATTCCGGGCGCGGCTTTTCCTGCCAGGCTCAAAACGGCTGGAAGTCAGGAGTCTGCTGATATATTCGTTTCTGTAAAAAGAATTGTTTGTTCCGCCGAAAACTGCGTTATTCCTGTCCCAATTCATCTCGAAATAAAGATCTGGATCATAATTCATCCCCACAAAACCTGTGATAGCCAATTCATGTTGTCCATAGCGGAGTTTTTCAAGATATGTTTCCCATTTCAAGCCTCTGAGCTTCACCTTCAATCCCACTTCCCTGAGACTTTTCGCGACTCCCTGCGCCACCCTGACGGGACTGATAAGATATGGACGTGAAATTTTCGGATACCAGAGATTCACCTCAAATCCTCCCGAGTAACCGGCCTCATGCAGCAATTTTCTTGCCGCATTATGATTCAGCGGATAGGATTGGGCTCCAATATCCAGTCCCCATAGCGTTTTGTAAGGTGACGGAGCGACAGGGAGATTTTCATTAATATCTCTTACAATTCGCTTCTTATCAATTGCATAGTTAAGAGCTTTTCTCACTTTGGGGTTGTTGAACGGGGGTTTTTGGCAATTTATACAGAGATATGAAAAATTCACATCTGGCATCTTTTTCGTCTTCAGGTTGGAGTATTTACTTTTTACATTGATATTGTAGAGAAAATCGGTTGTAGGATTTTCCATCATATCAATCCTGTTTCTCTCCATATGCCTTCTTCTGCTTTTTTCCCCGGGTGCCGGCTCAAAAAAGAGGCGATCCAGGTAAGGCCTTCCTCCCCAATATTTCCTGTTGGCATCCAGCACTATTCTATGCCACCTGCGCCATTCAACAAACTTGAAAGGACCCGTTCCCACGGGATTGCGATAAAATTCGTTCCCATGTTCATTTACTGCGTGGGGACTGACAATTGCAAACTGGATAGCTGATATTTCCTTTAAAAACCGGTAACTTCTGCTGTATAAAATCACTTGCACGGTATAGTTATTAATGATTTTTATCTCTTTTATATTTCCCGGAAATCCTCCCCACAGTGAACGGTAATATATGAATTTACCATAAGATGGGTTGTGAAATGGATGCGCGGCATGCCTCTGTCTTCCCCAGGAAAATTTTACCGCCCCGGCATTGAATGGATTTCCGTCATGAAACCGGACATTTTTCCTGAGATGGAATGTATATTTTTTCCTGTCCGGGGATATGTCCCATGAGATTGCCAATTTAGACTTATAACTGTCCCTGTCTGCATCATATTCAACAAGTGTTTCAAAAATTGCATTTGCCACTTGAGCCGATTCGCTGTCCATTATAACGCCGGGGTCGAGGCAAATCGGCTCCCCCATACTTCCGAAAATTAAAGTGCCTCCATATCCGGGTTTTTCAGCATGTACAACTCCTTTTAACATGAAGGCTATAAAAAAAAGGAGAAATAAATTTCTCACTATCGGGGATTTTATGGTCAACCTAATCCTCCCTTTTGGGTTCCTTCTTTATGGGTTTGATTTTTTCTGCATAAATCTCTTGAATGGCAATTGTCACCGGTTTCTTATCCTTGGTATCGATAAGTACTTTGGCACCGTTGTTAATCTGCCTGGCCCTGCGAGCCACCATGGTAATTAACTCGAATTTACTATCTATATTCAAGCCTTTTCTGGGATCAAGTATTTCGTCAATGGAGGGATCCATCATATCTTTCTTTTGCTCTCCTTTCAGGTAACTTTATTTCATCAAATATGGCGTACAGTTCGACATCTTTCCGCCCTTATGATACTAACCAAATTTTTTGTAGCTTCTTCCACAATATCATTATAAACGATATAATCATATTTGCAAGCTTTTTTTAATTCTTCATCGGCCGATTTCACTCTTTCCTCGATTTGGCCTAAGTCTTCTGTTTTTCTATTACACAACCTTTCCCACAGCACTTTTTTGTCCATATAGGGAGGGGCGATGAAAATGAAAGTGCTATGGGGGCGATTCTTCATTACAATCAACGCTCCCTGTACATCGATATCCAGAACCACATCAATACCGGCATCAAGCCTTTTTTGTACGAAATCCTGTGAAGTGCCGTAATGATTTCCATGAACTTCCGCCCACTCCAGGAATTTGCAGGCGTCAATATCTTTTATGAATTGATCGTGAGTAACAAAATGATAATCTCTTCCTTCAATTTCGCCTTCCCTGGGCGACCTTGTCGTTGATGACACAGAAAATACAAGATTGTTCTCGTTATTGAAAACCTCTTTTAATACTGTGCCCTTCCCGACTCCGGAAGGACCGGAAATGACAAAGAGAATTCCCTTTTTATGCTTCATTCTTGATCGTTTTCCTGGTGTTTTGGTTGAAATTTCTCAGCTATTGACCGGGCACCCAATGAACAAAGGACTATGCAGCCATTGTCCATTACTATTATCGAGCGGGTTTTCCTGCCCTGAGTAGCATCCAAAATCTTTCCCGATTCACGGGATTCCTTCACCAGTCTTCGAACCGGTGATGAATCGGGCTTTAAAACCGCCAGGATTTTCCCCCTTGAAATGTAGTTGCCAAGCCCTATGTTAATTAAAGATGATGTATTCATAAGTATTCATAAGTATTCATGTGATAATAATAAAACTGAAAATTCTTTGGTATATGGGATTTCCCTTCCCGTTCTACCGGGATTTACCGGAGTTGTCTATGACTATAACTTCTTCCCTTATATATGTCGGAGCAACAATTGATTTCATTTTTTGATCATGCTGTTGATGAATATGGGAAGGGATTAAATAGTTGATACCGGGAAGATATACATCGAACAAATCGCAAGCAATCGACATAAGTAATAGCAGCGATCCTGCAATAAGAATCAGTAACATTAATGAAATGGTAAAGCGTTTGATCTTTGATTCCTCCCGGGGAGTAAAATTTCTTTCAACTTTAGTTGCCGACTATTCTTTCTTGAACCGCTAAAATTCGTCCCATACCTGCCAATTCCTCCATGATACAATGCAATTTCTTCGTTATTCTTCTATGTGTTATACTCAATAATAATTGACCTCCCACTTTATTTAATGTAAGATAAGTGTAAGGATTTATAAGTTGATATAAATATTTCAACGACTTGTATGTCAAATAATCAAACAAGGAGAGATACATAATGGAAGAGAAACTCGACAGTACCGACCAGCTTCTCTGCGCTCTTGCTTATCCCGCTCCACTGGCAATAGTTGCAATCATTCTCCTGGTAACAAAAAAGGAGAATAGAACCTGTCGTTATCATGCATTCAACGCACTTTTTGCGCAGATTGCAGGATATATATTATTTATCGCCCTGGGGATACTCGGATATATATTAGGACATATCCCCGTCCTGGGTTGCATTACCGGAGTAATATGGGGAGCAATTACCAGTATTGGTGGACTTGCATTCTTTGTTTATATGATATACCTTGCTCTGGAAACATACAAGGGGAACTTCCCGGTTATTCCGTATGTCACAGACTTTGCAAAGAAATATGTTGAGGAATAAAAAGAAAGACTGAAATTCATAAACAGGAAGGACGCCAACTTTCATCGGTGAGCCTTCCTTTTTTTATTAACACAGGACTTATGCAATTGTCATTCTGAGCGGATCAAGAATGAGTTTCTTTTCTCCAATGATTTTCTCAAAGACGGGATTTTCTTGATCTACGGAGATTTACATAGCGAAGAATCTCTTGAATAATTGCCTGCAGGAGGATCATTTGTCGTGGGTAGAGATCCTTCGCTGTGGAAGACATTGGAGGTAAGTAAAACCCGTCCTTGCCAAGGTTTATTCAGGAAAGGAAAAGATCGTATTCCGCTCAGGATGACAGTTCTATGCTTTTCTTTCTTGGAAATGCGTAAGTCCTGTTAACAATAAAATGAGCTGTCCGGGATACTCTCATCATCCGATTTATCCCGCTTGAGAGCCCAATCGCCTGAGAACAGGCACTCCTTCATCATGAATGGAACAAAACCAAACTTATGAGCGATTTTCATTGACGGATCGTTCAGGGGATCAAGGGCATAAACGGGTTTCTTCCCCGATTTGAATATATCTTCCATGCAATACGACACCACCGCTCTGCCGTATCCTTTGCCCCTGGAAGCTCTCCCTGTCCAGACGTATAAATACATATAATTTTCGGATATTACGCCTGCGCCCGCCATCGAAACCCACTTATCATCCATCTTGAAACCGTAAAAAATACCGTGCCTCACTTCTTCCCTGAAACGATCACCGTTTCCATTGGACAATTCATCCAGGTCACTCCGGGGTAAATGGACGGTAATCGGAACCGGCACAGGCTCCAAAACGGGATTGAACCGGGACTCGTCAGGAATCATTATTTGATATTTATATTCTCCCTTCACCGGGAGATTGTTTTTCAGGTAATCCTTCTCATATTTATCACATTGAATGTGAACCTTGGGCATCTCTTTCAAAGTCCCGACAATATCACATAATAATTCCGGATTCTCCCCGGTCTTGATATATGCGGAGACATTGCCAAGATGGTTTCTCTGGATCAGGAGGAACCCGGCGATATTATCGGGATCATCGACAAAAACCGCGATGTCGGGATAAATGTACATCCTCTCGATTATGGATATTTCCTCGATAAACTCGAGCTCGTTATTATAAAGGAAGCCCAGGAGTCTGGAATAGTTTTTTAATTGTTTCATTTGTGTACCTGCTGTTTTTTATTGATCTGAAACTAATTGTTAGATTGAACGGCATAAATCCCTTTCTTTAATGCTCCTGCCGAGCGATGCCGGACGGCGGGTGTGTTTTTTCACCACGAAGCCACGAAGAACACGGAGGGGAATGGAATGTTGGAATAGGGATGCCATAGGCCTTATTTATTTTTTTAAACCGCAAAGACCACAGAGAATAGATAACGCAGGTCAAATCTGTAGGAGGGATGTCCCCATCCCGATAAAACGGATGCCGGACGGCGGATGTGTTTTTTTACCACGAAACCACCCTGAAATAAATTTCAGGGCAGGCTCCGAACACGGAGAAAATGAATGATGACGCAGTCTGGATCCCGCCTCCCACCTCTCGCCTTCCGTATGGCGCAGGTATGTAAAATCCGTTCTTCCCAAAAAATCATTTCATAATAAGGCCGTCGTTGGAATTGTACTGCGGGTAGTTTCCCGTAGCGCCTACCGCCTTGTGGTTTTCCCCGCAACAGTAAAATGTATATGATTTGTGCCCGGCATCTGTATGGTATGAGTTGCTGTATGTGTCCTTTCTCTTTGAGGCACATGTGGGAATAGACCTGAGATATTTAGGGATCAACCGGTCGAGTTTATCGGGGAAATGATCGTTATTATCATTCGCATACATTTCAAGGGCGGTTCCGATGTTTTTACAATTGGATATACACTGAGCAAAACTTCCGCTGCCTCGAGCGATAGAAAAACGTGATTGCCAACCCATACAAATCCATATAAAACAAAGCATTGAAATAATAAAAAATTTCCCGTTAATCTCACAATGTAATTTATTCCAGAAAAGCCCTATTACTATACGTACAATATAATAGGGGAATAAAGCGCCGAATACTGCAATGATGAAACCTATCAATGATGAAGATCCCTCACAAATAAAAGCTCCGAGTAATCCCGAAGAAATTCCGAATAGAACAACAATTATCATCAATGCTATACTCCCATGACAATAAAATGTCATGAAAATATTTTATCTGTTTTGCATGGT
>JAIORV010000052.1 GCA_021107945.1 Vulcanimicrobiota bacterium
TCAATTCTACAAAGAGGCTCATTATCTTGCTTAATAGCTTAATTCAGTGGTATTGTGTGTAGGAGGGACGTCCCCGTCCCGATAAACGGAGGACGGAGATCGGATTACGGAAGTCGGAGATCAGAGGTGAGTGTAGCGAAAAACCTCAAAATTCCGGTATTATCCTTTTTTCCCGTTTCCCTTTTCTCATTTCCATTTACCACAGAGGACACAGAGAGAATAATGTTTTTTCTCCGGTTATCCTTTGCGAACTCTGCGAACTCTGCATTGAAAAATCTCTTCTTCGATAGTCAAAAATTGGAACCTTATACAGGAGACGTCTATTCATGCAAAAACGCATTTTATTTCTTTTTACTATTATCCTTCTGTTTTCCACCTGCGCCGCATTTGCTGATGATAAAACAAAAGAGGAACGGGTAAATACAGAGATATTTATAGCAGAAATACTTCCTCTGACTCTTGTCAAGGATAGCTTTAAAGTAAGTCTCGATGGAAAACATGTTGCATACGCCGTAAGCAAAGACATCATGCAGTTTATTATGATGGACGGGAAAGCAGGCAAGGAATACGGAGGTTTAGGCAAGAAATCACCTTTCCTCAGCCAGGACGGTAAGACTGTTGCATATGTAGCAAGGACGGGTAAGGATTGGTTTGTTGTTGTGGGTGATAAAGAGGGAAAGCATTATGACAGACTCACATATATGTCACTAAAATTCAGCCCCGACGGAAAACATGTCGCATACGGCGCAAGTAACAAGGGCAAATATTTCATCGTCCTGGACGGCAAAGAAGGGAAGAGATACGACGGTATTGCAAAGGGATCGCCTATATTCAGCCCAAATGGAAACAGACTGGTTTATGCCGCAAGTGTTGGCGGAAAATGGATGATTGTTGAGAACGATAAAGAGAGCAGGAAGTATGACGCCATTCTTAAAAACTCGATTGTTTTCAGTCCGGACGGCAAACATCTTGCTTATATGGCAAGGATTGGGGAAAAGCGAATTATCGTAGTGGATGGCAAGAAAAAATATACATATGACAAATTTGCAGGACCGCCGACTTTCAGCCCCGATGGCAAAAAAATGGCATTCCTGGTATCTGAAGGCGATAAGACGTTCCTGGTAATTGATGGAAAAGAAGGAAAGAAATATGATGGAATCGGGATTGAGCATCAGTTCTTCAGCCCCGATGGAAAGCATATTATATATCCCGCTCAAATAGGAGGCAAATGGTTTATTGTCCGGGACGGCAAGGAAGGGAAGAAATACGACGGAATCCAGAAAGGAACACCTATATTCTCACCCAACGGAAAAAGCTTCGCCTATGTAGCGGGTGAGGACGGAAAAGTCTTTGTTGTAATTGACGGCAAAGAAAGAAGAGGATACGATTCAATAGGTGAGAACACACTTGTTTTCAGTCCCAATGGAACAAGCATAGCTTATGCAGCTCAGGAGGGGAAGAAATGGTTCATTGTTGTGAATGAGAAAGAGGGCAAAAGACACGAGTCGATATTCACAATTCCAAGCTTCAGCCCTGACAGCAGGCGTTTTGCTTATGGGGCAGTGGATGGGGAAAAATGGTTCGTTGTTTTGAATGGTCATGAGGGGAAAAAGTATGATGTTATTGTCACCGGGGGCAGGAAGATCAATTTTGATTCTCCGGACACTTTTAATTATATAGCTTTAAAGGGGAATGAGGTTTATCTTGTGGAGGAGATAATAAGAAAAATCAAGGAAGATCCGGACACGACTCTGTAAGTTATTGGGAACGGATGCCGAAGGATGGATTTTCACCATGAAGCCACGGAGAACACGGAGATTTTTTTACCGTAGAGAACGCAGAGATTTCGCAGGGGGAATGGATTGCGGATAATGGATGACGGATGTTTTTCACCACAAAGTCACTAAGTTCACGAAGAAAATGAATGAGTACGAAGACCGGAGGTTGGGTAGCGGAGGTTTTTAAACCTCCCATGAGATTATCCCCCGGATTCATTCGGGGGAAGAAGGGAATACACATAATCCATACAGCTTCAGGCGCTTCAGCGTCTTTCCGGGAAGGAAAATGGATGATAGAACACGGAGGATTTGTTTTCACCACAAGGAACACAAAACCTTGAAAGTTTTATATCCCTGCGTCCTCTGTGCCCTCTGTGGTATATACAAACGAGAAATGGGATTTACTCATCCAAACCGCATATGTGGCGGGACCCTGACTGAGCCCCTGTTCTCCCAGTCGTAATTAAATGTCTTTTCGAATATACTTGTGGATTCTTCATCTCTCACAAGCACATTTGCCTCCCGGTTTGTGCGTTTGCCCGGCACTCCCTTGTCGAGGCCTTTCTTTGACCAGTTCGCACTTCCTATGATCGTTCGCTCGCCATCAAATGTCGCCCATTTGCCATGGAGCTTTTCTTCCGTGCCAACATCCACCTTGAACCATTTCACGGGGACGCCGGCATCTTTCAATTCATAGAATGCTTTCCTGTTAATGATATACAGGTTGGGATCCAGCATTACCTTGACATCAACCCCGCGATTGTGAGCGTCCTTGAGTGATTTCACTACATCCTTGTGTGTGAGGCAGAAAAGCTCGGCGTGAACGCTTTTCTTTGCGCCATTTATATTTTTAAGAATCTCCTCTTTAATTGTCTCACTCCCGCCGTCATGTTCCTCGGGTTGAGTGGTAAGTACTTTGATCTTATCCTCTCTGTCAGGGTTAAGTTCCGTCTGTTTTGGTTTACCACCCGAGAATCTGGCGGCGCTGTTGAATATCTGTTCTTTCAACTCAACCGCCTCTCTTCCCTCGATAAGGATATTGCCGTCACGATTGACCGGCGAATGAACTCCCCAGTTCATGCCGCCAATCATCGCACGCTTATCGTCAACCACAAGAAGTTTCACATGAGCAATACTTGCTTTTGATTTGGGATAACGCAAAACATCTATGCCGTTAGCCTTCAGGTGTTGCGCCATTTCCTCGTTGTGGATCTTACCGCCTTTCCTCCTGGATTGATCCAGAAGAACCTGGACGTCAACCCCGCGTTTTTTGGCAGATATCAACTCGTTGACAAGCGCTTTATGATCCTGAAAATGCTGCGCCTTTGTAACTCCGGGAACATTGTGTTTGTTCTGGACATCTGCATTCCCGAAAGAATATAACTCAATTGCAATGTTATCCTTTGCGCCCCGAATCATCTCACGGGCTTTGGGGAATATCTGTTTCCCGTCTATTAACGGGGTAAGCTCCGTCTTGAATGTGTCTATGGGATCTCCCGCGGAAGCTGAGTCTTCTCCCCCTGTCTTAACCGGTAATTGGGGGGATCTTTTCTCTTGCTTTTTTGATATGGGAAAATCATTTCTTGTTTGCGACTGAGCCACATTTTGCCCCAACTGTGATAGAAGATTGGGATCAAAATTTATGGGATTTGGCATGATAAAGACACTCCTTTTCAAGATCAGCTACCCTTATAACTTATATCACATCATCTTGGCAAGATGTAAAGATGAAAAAAATAATAGTTAACCCAAAATGCCAGTTATATTTCTTTATGGAAACCTTCTTGAGGGAAAATTCTCAGCTTTAAGCCGCTGAAGCGGCTTGTCTTAAAGCCACCTCCCCTCAAGCCGCTTCAGCGGCTTAACAAGGAGGAAACCCGCTTCGCAATCAGGGGGCGTGGATGACGGCAAAACAAAATCTTAAATTTAAAACGAAAATGCCGAGGGGCACAATTCGCTTAAAGAACAATCGTCACATAAAGGCTTTCTTGCCTTACAGAATCTCCTCCCGTGGAAAATCAGGGCAATGCCCATAAAAATCCACTTGTCTTTTGGGATAATTTTCATCAAATCTTTCTCGATTTTCTCGGGATTTGTCTGGTCGGTCAATCCAAGTCTGAACGAAACTCTTTTTACATGTGTATCCACCACTATTCCCTCGCTCTTTCCAAACGCCGCCGACAGGACCACATTTGCAGTCTTGCGCGCCACGCCGGGAAGAGTTATGAGATCATCCATATTATCAGGCACTTTCCCGTTGAACTTTGCAACCAGTCCCTTTGCCATTTCCACAATATACTTGCTTTTCTGGTTAAAGAAACCCGTGGAACGGATTATATCCCTGAGTTCATCCATATCGGCTTCAGCGTAATCCTGAGCTGTCCTGTACCTGTTAAACAGAGTTTTTGTGACCTTGTTGACTCTCTCATCAGTACATTGAGCAGACAGAATGGTCGCAACGAGTATTTCAAGGGGATTATTAAATCGAAGAGCGACTTTTGCATCGGGATGTGTTTCGCCGAGAATAGCAATGATCTTGTCTATCTTTTCAGGTGGTGGTGGGGTAAAATTTCGTTTCTTCTTATCAGTTTTTTTCTTTGATTTTGATGCTTTTGTTCCTTTTTTCAGGCTTGATTCTGTTGCCATATTAAAATCATTTCCTTGCGATTGATTAGTTGATTTCAAACAATCGGGGGGCGTTTATCTTCCGACTCTCCTACACAGATGCCACATCTTAACTCTTCTTTTTTCTTTTCTTCTTATCTTCCTTTGTATCTTCTTTCTTATCTTCCCAATACAAAATCCGCATACAATTATTACAAGTGACAAGGTGATGCGCCTGCACCTGTTTTATCATGCTGTCGGGAAGATTCGTAAAACAACCGCCACATATTTCACCTTTGATTTTTGCCACAGCCATATGATCTTTCATTATTCTTCTCAATTGTTCATATTTCTTGAGAAGGTTCTCTTCCACCGTCTTGGCTATCTTCTCTTTATTTGCCTCCATATCTGACATTTCAGACTCAAGTCTTTTTAACTCCGATTTATATGAACGGTTTGCAGTTTTAATTTCCTTTTCTTTCTCTTTAATTAATTGCTTGTTATCCTCTTTGTGCTCTTCAATAGACTCCATCTTTTCCATCATTTCAAGTATAAGATCTTCTTTCTCTTCCTGTTTCTTTTTCAGATGTTCGATTTCAAGCTGCCAGTTGAGAAGTTCTTTTGGATTTTTTGTCTTTCCATCATATATTTTTTTCTCAAGCTTCTTCCTGTGATTCACAACCCCATCTGTCTCAAGCTCCGACTTTTTCATCTTTAAATGGAGCTTTTTTTTCTTCTCATCAAACTCCTCAAGTTCTTTCTCCAACTCCTTGCATTCTTTTTCAAGTTGGTCAGGTTTCATTAATTTATCTTTTTCAATTGTTTTTTTATCTTTTTCTGTATCCAACTGATTCATTCGATAAAGTTGCCATAGTTGACTCATTAAGGGGCCTCCGATTCTTAATATTATATTTCTTCGTCGTCAAAATCCTTCCTGAAAGTACATATAAAAGGTATATGCCTGAATCTGTGCTTATGATCCAACCCATATCCCACTACGAAATGCTCAGGAATTGTAAATCCCACATAATCCGGAGCGGCTTTTGTTATACGGCGCGAGGTCTTGTCCAGCATTGTGCATATTTTTATATCGGCCGGATTTCGAAGCTTGAGGAGATTTACCAGGTATTCCATCGTCAGACCTGTATCCAGGATATCCTCGGTTATTATAATATGCCTGCCCTCAACATCCTCTTCGAGATCCTTGGTAAGCCTGGCTATACCCGATGTTGTCGTGGAATTACCATAACTTGTAACAGCTATGAAATCAAGTGAGAGTGGAATATCTATATGACGGATGAGATCGGCGGTAAAATATAGCGCCCCCTTTAAAACACAGATAACAAGAAGATCTTTTCCCGCAAAATCTTTGCTTATCTGTCGGCCCATTTCTTCAATTCTCTGCTCAATCTGCTCCTCGGTATAAAGAATCAACTCAACAGGCTCGAATATCTTTCCTTTTAAATTTTTAGATATACCCATTTCAGCCATAAAACGTCTCACTTTATTATTGCTTCATGTTCTTCAGGACATTCCATTTCCCTCCGGGCTATACAATTCGATAAGGCTCCCCGTCCCTTTCGGAAACTTCAATCGAAAGAGAGGTGAATTTTTCCCTGAACTTATCGGCAAGGTAATACATAACCGGCTTTTCAGAGATGAAATGCCCCATAATCGCTACGGCGCGCCCCTGATATTGAGCGCTAAGAGCTTCATGATATGAAAGCTCCCCGGTTATTATAAGATCTACGGGAAGTGTCATTTTCCTTAAGAGCGAACTTGAACTACCCGGAATCACCGCCACTGTCAGGACATTCACCGGATTCCCGACAAGTTTTATGCAATCACATTTTAGATTTCCCTTGAGAAGACTTATGACTTCATCCGCAGATAAAGGTTGTTCAAAACTGCCTGTTACAACCATATTCATCTCATCGTCAGGATCATCAGAATATCTCTTGATTTTTTTAAGACCAATCCTGTCTGCAAGAATTTTCCCCGTACCCATAAAACTTCGATCAAGATTTGTATGAGCGGTGAAAAGAACAATGCCATGCCTTATCAACTCACGAATCATCAACCCGTTTGTTGTTGAAAAGTCGATTCTTGAAACAGGACGAAAAAGAAGAGGATGGTGGCTTATTATCAAATCCGCCGACAGACTCTCGGCTTCCTCGATTACAGACGGCGAAACATCCAGAGCAAACAGGACAGACCCTATTGAAGAACGGGGATCTCCCACCTGAAGTCCTACATTATCCCATTCCAGAGCAGTTGAACGCGGGGCGATCTGCTCCATATATTCAATTATTTCAGAAAGAGGAACTCTCAAAATAAAAACTCCGTCATTTTATCAAATTCTCCCACGTTCCTAACATGAGAACCGATTCAATCAGAAGAAGAAACGAGGAAATAAGACAGAACAACCTCCAAGACAACGTAAGCTGAGGCTGCAAAAAAGAAAGAAGCAAAACCAAAGAGATAAGAGTCATTATTATGACCCTGGCCTCTGACGGCAAAATATTTAACGATTTTAAAATCTCAGGATAAAGAAATGTTAAAATTATGCTGAGAACACATAAAACCGTTACTATGATATTCAAATATGAAACCACTTTTTTCATTATAATCAAAGATTATATAAACTTATACAAAAATCCTTCGAAGGATAATTTGTTAATTAAACAAAAATATATTATCAAGGCAAATTAATAAAATACAAAAAAAGGAGGGGAGGCAGTGGCAACTGTTTTCTTTATGAAATTCAACCGTGATCAGGGAGCCATTATTGCAGATGAAATGACCTGGCATTTAAGCTTCAAGTATGGATACAGACCCTCCCGCTATGGAGATAATATCATGAACCTCCTGGATGCAGAAACTTCCATGAAAAATGATTTTGTGGCAGTTTACGCGGGAATCGGATTTCCATCATTCCATTTTGAAGTGGCAAGAAAGGCCGCAAAAAAACTGAACATGGATGGAGAAACAATAGGTAATCTTGATAAAACCGGCGAATTCGTGGAAAATATTTATCAGGAAGTCCACGCAAGACTTATTAACGACCGTCTCAGGTTTAACTTCGGATTTGATCGCGACCAGTTGAACAACAGGAAATTCAAATACGAAGGAAAGGAATACGATATAAATCAGGAATCCGTTATCGACGAGGCCAAAAAAATTCTGAATTTCGGTGACAAGCAGGAGGCATATCAAAGAATCTTCGACAATGAAGGGCTTGTTATGGGGTATGATAAAGATAATGGAATAAGAGCATACCACATCGAAAACAGCGGAAGAGGACTTGAATTTGCATATCCTTTTGATGCAATGGGACCGGGAAAAGAGCTTGGGACAAGAGTTTTCGCTGATACAAGCTACAGGATGCAGTTGGAAGAAAGAAGAAAAGGATTCAGTTTCTCAGATGGACTTTTCCTGCTTCTCAACTGTTTCATCGAGTCATATGATTCTAATATGAAAACCGGTGGGTATTTCCAGATTTTCATGATTGACGGAAAGCGTGAGTTTTTCAACGAGCTGACAAAAGAACGAAATGATCACAACTGTCACCTTGCGGCGGAAATAATAAGGGGATACCGCTGGGGATACCTCACAAGAAGTATCGCACAACCCCTGATTGACAGGCTGGTTATACAGGGTGAAGATTGGGAGCCGATTGAAAACGAGATGTTCGAAGCTTCATCGGATCCAGGATTGCTGAAGAAATACCTGATGGGATTCAAACCCGCTAACGTGCCAAACAAACCGCTTAAATAGAGGTTGGAGGTCAAAAGTCAGAAGTCGGATCCCGTTTCCCGCTTCTCATTTCCCACTTCCCACTTCCCACTTCTCGTAAAAGATTGGAGGTTTTATTAAATGACATCAATAAATGCGCTTCGGTTTGATAAATATTCCGGAATATGCATTGGCGACGAGAGTATCTCGACAGTCGCCGAGATCAAGATAAACGTCGGAGAGAAAGTCAGTCCTTTCATACCGGGGGAAATTGTTGAAAACTACGGTATCGTCGGGGCACTTGGCTCAACGGGGACTTGCTCAATAGGAGACACGATACAGGAAAAAATTGAGAACAAGTTGAGGGGAATCTTTCACAAGGAGATTGAAAAAACCGGCAAGAAACCAGACAGTTTCATGAACCTGGAAGAAATAATGGCTCTATGTTTCGATGTTGTGATAGAAATAAAAAACTCCCGTATATCGGAAAAAATAAAGGGTACATATAATTTCACCGTGCCGGAGTTCATCGAGGGCAAATATAAGAGGAACGACGAAACATACGAGATAAAAGACAAGGATGTTATCAGGAAAATTACCGAACAAGTGACCTGGAAAAATAAAGATGAAGAAGTCGGTTTTATCTATCTCAATGCCGGGCTGGTTGCCGGATATGACAACGAACTCGGGTTCCAGATATACCACTTTGATCTTCGCGACGGTTACTGGCACAGGGTGCAGAACTGCTATATGGCGGAGGGATCCGGCAGGCATTCCGTGGACCCGGCCGTATATGGGTACGCCGAGAAATGGCTGCTTGAAGAAAGGAGAGGTAATATTGATCCTGTCGAAGGAAGCATCGCCCTGATTCATGGGGTCAATTACGCCTCGGACCACGAAATCGGCGTCGGGGGATATTACAACATAATACTCATTGACGGCAGAGAGAAGGACTACAAAAAGAGACTTCGTGAAATAAATGACGACAGGTCTCTTCTTGCAAACCATATTGTCCGTGCTCTCGACAGCAATTTCCTCACATACAAGCAAACACACAATCTGATAAAAAAGCTGTTGTTTGAAGGGGTATCGTTTGAAGAGATATATGATGAATTATGGAGTACGGTAAAAGAGCCTGAGCAATTCAGCAGAATTCTCCGTGGATATAAGATAATCGCAAAGAGGTTGTTTTGATCAACTAAATGTGCCGGTTGCCCGGAGAGAAACCTAATTAAATATAAATTGTCTAATCATCAAAATGTGGAGGGCTACTGCCCTCCACATTCATTATAATTACTATAAGCTATTTCTTGAAAACAATGTCTTATTATTTGGGCGATGTCCCGCCGCCCCCACCATTACACAACATCGGTGGTTGCGGCGTCTCACCGCAGAAAAAATAGACTTCATATCTCCCATATTAAAGCCAATGAATCAACTGTGTTCTTGATATTTAGTGTTTTAATATCGCCGGCAGGTAGTAGCAAAGGACAACCATCAGGATGAAATAGGCAAGCAGAATAGCATATTTCCAGATCCACTTCTTCTCGCCCTCTATAATCTCCTTATCTTCCCACAATACATATTTCTTTATCTTTTCCATATCAGGAGCTTTCATAAAGAGGGATGAAATATAAGCGACTATGATTGTCACAAAACATCCCAGGAAATTCCACCACATCCAGAAGACCTCTGTGGGAGCGAATATCCACAGGAGTATATTGAATAAAACTCCCGCTATGATACCGATAATAACGCCCCATCCTGTCACTCGTTTTGTAGTTACACCCAGTAAAAATGCGGCAAGAATAGGTCCGTAAAATGCGGAGCCGATTTTATTAATCATCTCGATAACGGTGGATTTTTCTCCCATTTTCATGAAGAGAAAAGCTGAGGCTGTAATGAAAATTCCCCAGCCAACTGTAGTTATTTTTGACCAGAGCAGGTATTTCTTCTCGGCTGCATCCTTCATCCAGAACTTTTCCACAAAATCTCTCATTGTAGAGGCTGAAAGAGAATTTAGGGCTGAGTCCAGGCTGGACATAGCCGCCGATAGTATGGCGGCAAAGATTATTGCTTTGATGCCGTGCGGAAGTTTATGCATTATAAACAATGGAAGCATATAGTCAGGCTTTGGCGCACTTGAAACCATCTGACCAAAGCCTGCATGGCTTTGTACATAAGCTCCTACAACTATTCCAAGAATAATATAGATAATAACCAATGGGAATCGTAGAAAGCCGTTAAGCATAAGAGAATATTTTGTGGCATCAAGCGTAGGAGCCGATAACTCACGCTGAGCCTGGGACTGGTCGCATCCATAGTAAGATGAGTAAAGGAAGAATCCTCCTACGAGGAAACCCCAGAACGGGTATTTTCCAGAATCGCCAAGCCCATGCTTTGCAAAATCCAAAGTCTGCAACCTTTCCGGAGAAAGAAGACTGATAGCATTTGACCATCCACCGACATATTGAAGAGCATAGTAGGCGCAGGCAAATGTTCCGCCGAGAAGGATCACCATCTGGATTACATCGGAATAGACTACTACCGACATTCCGCCGATGGTGTCATAAATAATGGTAACCACGCCAATTAACAGAATGGTTGCCCACATTGGAATGCCCAGACATATAGATAAAACAATTGCCGAGGCAAATATGGTTACTCCCGTGGCAAGTCCCCGGCTTAATAAAAAGACGGATGATAGAAATGTTCTTGTAGCTGGATTAAACCGCCCTTCAAGATATTCGTAAATTGAGATTAGTTTTAATTTCCTGAAAAATGGTATAAAAAATATCATTATAAATATCATTGCAAGAGGGACGGCAAGCTCATATTGAAGCCAGCGAAGTCCGCCACCTGGTTTTAATGCAACAAACGCGGGTATTGAGATGAACGAAACGGCACTCAGTTGCGTTGCCATTGTGGAGATTCCGACTGCCCACCATGGGAGTTTACGTCCACCAACATAGTAATCTTCCTGGCTTTCCTGACTCTTTCCAAGATAGATACTCAGGCCGATCAGTCCTGCCATATATCCTATGATAATAGCCCAATCCAGCCAATTCATTCCACCATTCATTTTCTCGCCTCCAGTAAAGAATTTTATGTATATTTTCCGTATATTTTCCGGGGGGATCCTCTTATTTCCTCTATTAATGTAGAAGTTAATATTTCATTATCGGGATGAGGACATCCCTCCTACAGATTCGGATTGTCATCTGTCTTTGATTCCAATGCGGTCGGACTATTTGTTCTATTTCCCTCCGATTGAGATACGACGCAAGTAACGGCGGAATCGCCGGTAATGTTAACAACAGATCTGAACATATCGATTATTCTCTCTACCCCCAGGACAAGGGCGATTCCCTCGATTGGGATATTTATGGCCTGCATCACAATTACCAGCATGACGACGCCGGCTCCGGGGACTCCCGCCGCCCCTATTGATGCGAGGGTACATGTGAGAATCACAGTAATTTGATCCATAAATGTAAGGTTGATTCCCATTATATGAGCTATAAACACAACGGAGATCGCCTGGTAAATTGATGTCCCGTCCATGTTAACCGTAGCTCCTACCGGCAATGTAAAGCTTGTTATCTCCTCAGGAAGCCCCAATTCCTTCTCGCAGCATTCCATTGTGATGGGTAATGTCGCCGCGCTTGAGCTTGTGCTGAAGGCAATGAGCATTGCGGGTTGAATCGCCTTAAAGAATTCTTTTATACTGATTTTAGTGAAAAGCTTTAACATTCCGATATAAACGAACATAACATGGAGAAACAGGGCGAGAATAACCATAAACAGGTATAACCCCAGCGCCTTTAGAACCCTCATGGCATTTGCAGGATCATTCCCCGCAAGCTCGGTTATCACACTTGCAAGTTGAGCGAAAACTCCGAACGGAGCTATGACCATAATCAATTCAACTATCCTGAGGATCAATTCATTTGCGCTCTCAAATATCTTGCTGATTATTCCCGTTTTTTCCTTATTGGATTTAACAAGTCCGATACCTATAAGAATTGCGAGAAAAACCATCTGGAGCATATTCCTGTTATTAGAAGCGGCATCAACCGCATTCTGAGGGATGATATTGACAATGGACTGAAGAGGCCCTTTTTTTATTTGTTTTGCGGCAATGTCCTGTTTTTCTTGTATCTTGCCGGCATACATCTCTTTTAATTGCTTTCTCAACTCACCTGAAAACGCGCCCGTTGATTTGAATGCATTTGCAACGAGAAGAGCAAGTATGACGGCGATAATTGTGGTGATAATATAAAGCCCGATGGTTTTTCCGCCGATTCTCGAAAGTTTCGTGAGGTCACTCAGGCTTGCGATTCCTGTTACGAGAGAAGCGAGAATCATGGGCATGGCGATGAGCTTGAGCAGGTTAATGAAAATCGTGCCCCAGGGTTTTATCCAGTATTCTGTAAATTTCACCCACCCGAAACGACTTGCAATAAGTCCGTAAATCAAGCCAAGGATCATTGCTATTATTATCTGCCAATGTAATTTCTTATACCAGGGCATTGTGCCTCCCCCATTTCAAAGATTATTGTATGATATTTCTTAGATTTCGCACACCTTGATGAGATAAACCACTGAAGTGGTTAGGACGCTGTAGCGGTGGGGTTTACATCCAATTCACCACAATGAATTGTGGTGCTGTCTTAAACACCTTAAAACACCAGCTATCACCTCAAAGCACATAAAATAAATTCTATTACTTCTCAACAAATTCACATGTGCGAAATGTGAGGACTTTTCTTTCAATATGAGTACTTTTCTTTCGATGTATTCCAGTATCCTTTATTTAAGTAGTATGACAGCTTTCATTCTATTTAATAACTATTCAGCCCCTTTTTGTCGGGGATATCTAAAACACGATTTCACAATGTTCCAGGCAGGTCAGGAGACCATCCTCCACCCAGATATCATAGAATTAACAATAGTCAAAAGTGTTAATTTCATTTATAACTCTGCGCCCTCCGCGTCCTCCGCGTTGAATAATTACCTTTTTCACAATAAGGAAGGGCATATTCTTTTGTAATAGAACGATATAAACAAATTTGAAGCTTCATTATGACAGAGTAATAATGCAGATGGAGGATCACAATGGCATATGAAACGGTAATAGGACTTGAAGTACATGTTGAACTAAATACAAAAACAAAGCTTTTCTGTGGATGTGAAAACAGGTTCGCAGCGGAGCCTAATTCACTTGCATGCCCTGTATGCCTTGGTCTTCCGGGGTTACTTCCTGTTGTGAATAAAAGGGCGGTTGAAAAGCACATTATGGCGGCTATTGCGCTGGGATGTGAGATACTTGAATATTCCAAGTTTGACAGGAAGAATTATTATTACCCTGATATGCCCAAGAACTACCAGATTTCGCAGTACGATCTTCCCATTGCAATAAAGGGCTGCCTGGAGATTGAGAAGTCCGACGGTACAAAGAAAGTAATCGGCATAACAAGAATCCACCTGGAGGAGGATACAGGCAAATCAATCCACGGTGGAGGGTCGGGCTCCATTATGGAATCGGATTACACTCTCCTGGATTATAACCGTGCAGGTGTTCCCCTGATGGAGATAGTCTCGGAGCCTGACATGAGGAGCCCGGAGGAAGCTTACCTATATCTCACCGGGCTGAAGAAAATCCTTAACTGGATTGGTGTCAGTGATTGCAAGATGGAACAGGGGAGCTTGAGATGTGATGCAAATATTTCCCTGAGGAAAAAGGGAGAGTTGGAATTCGGAGTTAAGACAGAAATAAAAAATATGAACTCATTCAAATCAGTAAGATCAGCTCTTGAATTTGAAGAGAAAAGACAGGCTGAAGTTCTCGAAAACGGGGGGAAGATTTCACAGGAAACCCGGGGATGGGAGGAGGACAAGGGAATAACCGTCAGCATGAGGAGCAAGGAAGACGCTCATGATTACAGGTACTTCCCCGAGCCGGATCTTGCGCCGTTGAAGATTAGCAGGGAGTGGGTTGACGAGATTGGGAAAGACCTACCGGAACTTCCCGATGACAGGAGGGAGAGATTTATCCGGGAATACAGGCTCCCTGAATACGATGCCGGCGTCCTTACAACATCAAGGGAGATGTCCGACTTCCTGGAAGAGGCTGTTGTTGTTTGCAATGATCCCAAACAGGTATCCAACTGGCTGATGAGTGATATTTCGAAGTATCTAAATGAAAAACAGGTGGAAATTCAGGAAACGAAATTGTCTGCGTCCACCCTGGGCGGGATGATAAATATGATAAAAAAGGGGACAATAAGCGGGAAGATAGGCAAGAAGCTTATTGCGGAGCTATTAAATAAAGGCGGGGATCCTGAAGAGATTGTAAAGAAAAAAGGATGGATTCAGGTATCATCGGAAGAAGAGCTTTTACCCCTTGTTAAAGAGGCGATAGATGCCAATCCGAAGGCAGTTGAGGAATACCTTGGAGGAAAGAAATCCGCTATTGGATTCTTTGTGGGACAGGTGATGAAGGCAACAGGCGGAAAAGCCAATCCCGGCGTTGTGAACAAGATACTTATGAGAGAGCTTGAAAAATAAAAGTTACTATCTCGACAATGTTAAATTAGCTTGCAGATCACGGCATGGGAGGTCTTTAGACCTCCCATGCCAAGGAAAGCTGAAGCTTTCCGCTACCGGCATTTGAGGATAATGTAACATTGTCAAAATGCTTACCATAATTTATCTCCTTATAGAAAAATTGGAATTTAGTCTATCCACATGAAACAGCGAAGAACCCAAAAAAAATTGGAACACACATGGAACTTATTTGCGACATTGAAATCTTGTATTATAAATGCAAGGAAAAAGAATTGTGAAATAAGCAATGAAATGAAATTTAGATTAATAAGGAGAGACTAAAATGACAATATCAGGAGCAGGCAACAAAATCGCAACAAAACTGGGAATAAAGTTTGGTAAAAATGCTGGAACATCCAGTGAAGGCAAAAACGGGATAGTCTCAGATAGATTTACCCGGAATGGTAAGGCTGAAAAGCTTGATGCCGATATGATGAAAGAAATGGGAAATGTTTCTGCAAAGGAAGGCAGTATAACAAAAGGGCTTATCCTTGCAGGAGTTTCAGCGGGACTTATCGGTGTAGCGTCTGTCGGGCTTCCCGGAGTTGGAGCTGTTGGACCCGGGCTTCTCAATTGCGCACTTAGATTTGCCGGTGTAATATCAATTGCAAATGGAGGGGAGCAAATCGAGCAAGGAAATAAGAATACTGCTTTGAGAGGCGTCTTACTTACGGGATTGGGAGCTGTCAGTATAGCGGGGGCTGTAGGAGTGTTTGGACCTATCGGTGGGCTGACTGCACTGGCACTTGGAGTAGGCGGATTTTTTGGTGGAGTATTGAGCGGAATTGACAAGCTCTCTTAAGTAGGGACTTAATCGGGAACTCTCTGAATATTGAGAAATTAACGACCGATAAAAGGTTAACAATATTGAAAAATGGGCGGGAAGAAACTATTAAAAACCCGCCTGTTTTTTATTTTTGGTAATCGGAACAAGATAGGAAGTTATTTGCGACATTAATATACGTTATCATTATAATATAATCATTATGATAGTAAGAAAAGGTCAAGGCAAAAAGACGGGGAGGAATTAATAAAGATGAATATATTAGACTCAATCAAACATAGACTTTCCAAAGGAAATAAGATTCCAGTGGGTCATAATGACGAAGCGGGTGAGACCGTGGCTCAGAATAATATCGAAGACAAGGTCAGTCTTTCATCCGGATCGGGCGATAAGAATGATTCAATGTCATTAAAGGATGTCGCAACTGCCGGCGGTGTCGGACTGTCTCTTGGTATCGGAATGGGTAACAGCGGTAAGATAGAAAATCTGGAAAAAGAAATCAGGGATATGAAATCCGGGAAAGCACTGTATTATGTTCCGTCATGGAGCGAGGGAAACGAGCCTGAAATGACACCCCGGGAGATGAAAGCATTGAAGATGATTTCGAAAAATGCATTCCTCAAAGGGGTGAAGAATCCTGATAATTCAAATAATGGAGTGGCGCTTGTTCTGGCAGGCATAATAGGTGTGTATGCATCTATGACTATGATTCCAATTGGGACCGTAGGATTAGCCGCTTTTGCCACTTTTATGGGTATTCCTGTTTTAGGAATGACTTTGGTGCAGACGGTTGCTTGCTTAGCAAGTGGAAAAAATAAGGCAAATCAGGAAAAGACAAAATGGGCAAAAACCTTCTCGGATAAAACTGAGGCAGAGAGTATGGCGGAATTTAAAGATAATAATCCTGAAATATGGATGAATATAATGATGAAACGCTAAATGATTTGTCTTGAAGCTGAACAGTTACAAAAAAAGATAAATCCTGACAGGCAAATTGCCCGGTTTACAACAGTCGCACAATCACAACAAACAGGAAATAATTTGTATTTGTATAAATATTTTTTATGACTATAAAGAAAGTAAAAAATTCAACGGACCGGAAAAACAACAATAATCGGGACAAGACCGAGCCGAAGGTAATTCCTCCCGAGGTATTGAAAAAACGAACGCGTGTAGTTTCAGAAATATTCGGTCTTGCGTTGATATTTGTCGGAATATTTCTTTTCATTTGCTTTGCAACATCGAGTCCCGAGTCCATGGGGATAATCGGGAAGGTATTAAATGATGTATTCAAATCTCTTTTTGGATGGGGCGCACTTTTATTTCCCTGGGTTCTTATATACATAGGGCTTCAACTGGCACTCAAAGGTGTGGAGTTATCATGGAAGTGGATATTGATTCTCATTTTTCTGTTTTATGTTGATTTGGTAATCCTTGTCCAACTATTTGGCGGCAATAACGCCTCCCTACCGTTACAGGCCGTTCAGGGAGACGGCGGTGTTATAGGACGTTTTCTTTGCGGTGGATTGATCAGGATAGTGGGGAGACCCGGCACTTATCTTTTTGTTATCGCATCGGTAATAGTCCTGATAATGTTTTTGACCCAGCTTTCCCTGAAACAACTTATTAAACAGGTTCTGCCGTTTTTTATCGTAATCGGCAAGGGATTGAAAAAAGCATATAACTTCCTTGTTCTCAGAAGTGGGAGTATGTCGGAAGATGATAAACTTCTGAATGCAGGTATGGAGGAGATGCCTGATTTATCCGATATTGGAAAGGCAAAGACAAAGGCAAAGGGCACCACTCACATAAAAGGTCAGGAAGATGATGAAGATGAAGAATCAGGTAAAAATGAGCCTGTAGATGATATTGAAGATGAGCCGGGGACCAAACGTGTTATTTTCTTTGATGAGGAAGACTTCCAGGAGGATGAGGAACCGGAAACGCAGGAAAGGCAGGCTCAACCTGAATCAGAAGAGATTACCCTGCAGCCACAGCAGAGCATTAAAACCGAGCTTCCTTCGTTCCCGGGAGCAAACGACGAAATATTTGAGTTGACAGGTGGCAAGCCCGGGGGATATAAGCAATTGAACCTGTTTGACACGGGGGAGAGGAAAAGCAAGCCTGCTTCAGATGGCAAGAGACCCGCTCCTGTGAAAAATTATCATTACAAGCTTCCCCCTTTGAGTCTTCTCAAGGGGAAGAAGAAGGACTTCGTTGAGAAGCCCACACGAGATTATTCAAAAATCCTGGAGGAAACTCTTGGGAATTTTGGTGTAACTGTCAGGGTGATTAATTCCGTTCGAGGTCCGACTGTTACCAGGTATGAACTCCAGCCTGCCAAGGGTGTTAAGGTGAGCAAGATTACGAACCTTGCCAGTGATATTGCGCTTGCCCTGGCGGCTTATTCCATCAGAATTGAAGCTCCGATACCGGGGAAATCCGCCATAGGAATCGAGGTCCCCAATCATCATATCGATCCTGTTTTCCTGAGGGATATTTTGTATGAAGCCAGGTACAAGAAAAGACCTGTGTTGTCATTGGCTTTCGGCAAGGATATCACAGGAAAGCCTATTATGGGTGATCTCCTGAAAATGCCGCATCTTTTAATTGCCGGAGCAACGGGATCGGGCAAATCAGTATGTATAAACAGCATTATCGCAAGCATTCTTTACAAAGCTACACCAATGGATGTGCAGATGATGATGGTTGATCCCAAGCGCGTGGAGCTTTCTCTTTTCGAGGGAATTCCACATCTCCTGGATATAAAGTCGCCTACCAGCCACAAGATTATCACCGATCCGAAGATTGCGACACTTGCCCTGAAGACAATCAGCGATATAATGGATACAAGGTATGAGGATTTCGTGGCTCTAAAAGTGCGAAATATAAAAGAATATAACGAAAAAGCGGAAGAAAAGATTCCGTATATTGTAATAGTCATTGATGAGTTGGCAGATTTAATGATGATTTCATCATCCACCGTCGAACAACATATCTGCCGTATTGCTCAACTGGGAAGAGCTTCGGGTATTCACCTTATTTTGGCAACCCAGCGCCCGTCCGTTGATGTCATAACCGGGCTTATAAAAGCCAATGTCCCTTCGAGGATAGCTTTTGCGGTTTCTTCGCAGGTCGATTCCCGGACTATCCTGGACAGGGTCGGAGCGGAGAAATTGCTGGGCAAGGGAGATATGCTTTATCTGCCGGTGGATGCCAGCGAACCGCGGCGGATTCAGGGAGTATTCGTATCAGGAGAGGAGATTGAGAAAGTGGTTGAATTCTGGAAAAAACAACCGCCACCGGAGAATATCATACCCATTGTAATTGAAGAATCGCCCGGCAAGGGTAAAGGCAAGTCCGACGATGAAGGAGATGAGCTTTTGCCCGATGCCATCGAGATTATCAAGATGACCCGGCAGGCAAGCGTCTCAAACCTTCAAAGAAAAATGAAAATAGGGTATGCCCGGGCAGGCAGAATTATGGATCAACTTGAAAACAGGGGAGTAGTAGGTCCTGCCCAGGGAAGCAAACCCAGAAAGATATTGCTTCCCGGATATACCAGTATGGATTGATCGTAGAAGTTTAAGTTTATATTATTCACCACGAAGTCACGAAGAACACGAAGAAGTTTTTTACTTCCAGGCTTTATCGGTAGCGGAAACCTTCAGGTTTCCCTGTATTAGCTTTATTTTTTTTTGAAAAATTTCATTAAAACTATACAACTTTTCTTTAAATAGAGAAAAGAAAACTCTTATACTTCGCCCAGTTTTTCTTTCAAGCTTTCTATCTTTGTTTTCATCATCTCATCGTGTCCCTTGCGATCATCAATTGTAATTGTTGTATAGACTCTATCTGAATTTTCTTTCAGGACATGATGACAACGCTTTATGACATCCATCACATCATCCCATTCTCCCTCGATGATTGTCGCCATTGGGGTCAATTGGTATGAAATTCCGCTTTCCCTGATAATCTTTATAACCCTCGCAACGTCACTACTGACGCTTTCTCCCTTTCCTATGGGAAATGTGGCAAAAGTTGCAAGCATCTTGATGCCTCCTTTCTTTATTGGAAGTGAGAGACGAGACTGTCGAAAACCGAATTTATTCAGATCCACTTCATTTCATTGTAGTATAAATATTCTATATATGCTGATTATTCTTTTATGGATTGGTATTCGACATAAATTCCAGAATTCCTTCGAACTCCCGGATATATCCTGGATTAATATTGCCAACGCAGAAAAAGTAGAAATTGACAAATTCAAGACCTTACCCCATAGTATCCCCAATTGTCAATATCATACTAAAGAAGTTGACTTCCAGGAGGGGCTGGACTATGGCTTGTATGTCGGGTGCGCCTCATGGAATACTGTATTTTGCTTTCAACGGGAGGGATTCAAGAAAACATGAAGAAGCAAAAGTTTCTGGCATTTGAGTGTCCTTTATGGATTTAATGGATTTATCGGATAAAATTGGTTAGCGAGGCATAATTAATGGCTGGGATGTCCTTCAAATCAGATGAAAGCTTTCTTGAAAAACTTGCCATCGGGACAATCGGCACTCGAAAAGTAATGGAGAGCCTGATGGCCAGCGGTCATTCTCCAATTGAGTTGGAAAGGGGATCCACCGGGTACAAAATCTGGAAATCGATAAAAATCAAACGTATTCGCGTTCCCGATATATTATGTGTCAATTCTGGGATTCGTATTGAATCAAGGGCGAAAACAAAACTGGCTATTTCAATGTCGCACTCACAAAATGATCCTTCCAGGGGATGGGATCACGGACTAAAAGACGATGACTATACTGCATTTGTCGTGTGTAGTAAATGTGGAGACGAGCCAATTGACTGGATGGCGCAGGATTTGGTTCAGTATATTAAAGTAACTGATCTGAGGGAAGCATTCAAATCAGGCAGGATAACAGAAGAACGTCGTAAGGGGGCTGAAGAAGGCTCCGAATCCCGCCTGACCTGGCCTTCCGCAATAGCAAGCAGCGATGGGGTTGTTTCTTCAGTCAACAACAGCAGAATACAATTCAAAAGAATAAGTGATAATCGCATTATTTCTTTGCAATTAATAAATAAAAAAGGTGTATCCTTGAATCCTATGTTCAGGAAGGGACAGAGGATTCAGAAAAATACAATTTTGGCCTCGGTAGTGCCCGTACACTTGAATGTCGAGGCCACAGATGTTGACAACTCCCATTATCTCGACCTCCTCCGCAGTAGCTCAATTGCAGATAGGTATACAGCGGCCAAAGCCCTCTCACACCTGGACGAAAGTTATGATGACCGCCTGAAGGAGTGCATTCGGGACGAGAATGAACACATCTACGTGCGCCTTGAAATCGCGGCCACCTTGGCAAGAAAGGGGGATGCGGACGGATTTGATTTCATTAGGTCGATTTTGAATGACACGTACTTGCCATATCGTCTTGAAGCCATTATAATTCTGGGAGAGATACCATTACAAAAATCCTGTGAAATACTTTGTTCGGTGTTGAGGGATAATGGGCAAAGCAATAATGTCCGTGCGGGAGCAGCTTGGGCGCTGGGAGAAATCAATCTCGAATCATGCATACCAGGCCTGATAAATGCTTTCAACGAACTCGACACGGGTATTCGCATCGAGGCGGCGAGAGCGCTCAGGAAATTAGCTGACTCATACACGAGAAATGTTGTCTCTCAATTTGCCAGCGCCTCGGAGAACGTAAGACCCGGTATTGCCTGGGCGCTTGGTAAGTCCGAAAGATGGAAGTTTGAGCAACTGGTTTCGTTATTAGGCTCCGAGGCAGAACCTGACCTTCGGTACTGGATTGCATATGTGATTGGCCACGCTGAGCAAAGTCGCATGATACAAGATATAGAGGTTCTGAGAAAACGGGATTCTGAAATTTATTTTGCAGTAACGCTCTTGTGGAAACTTTTGGACAGTTGGATTTATGGGCTTAAGGAATATTGAGATATGTTTGAACTCTATCACACAAAAATGGGTAAGGCATTTGTCGGCGACTCCCTCGATTGGCTTCACAAGGCCGATTCCAACTCGGTCGATCTCGTTATTACCTCTCCACCGTTTGCCCTTCAACGAAAAAAAGAATATGGAAATGAAGACCAAGCTGCATACGTCGACTGGATAATCCCGTTCGGACATGAAATATTCCGTGTATTAAAAGATACCGGTAGTTTTATACTTGACCTAGGCGGAGCATACAAAAAGGGCAAGCCTGTTCGTTCACTCTATAATTACCGTGTTTTAATAAGAATGTGTGACGGATGCGGCTTTAACCTTGCAGAAGAATTCTTCTGGCACAACCCGTCAAAGTTGCCTTCTCCCATCGAGTGGGTTAATAAAAGGAAAATCCGGGTGAAAGACTCTGTAAATACTGTGTGGTGGTTTTCCAAAACAGACTTTCCCAGGGCGGACGTTCGTAAGGTACTGGTGCCGTACTCGGACAGGATGAAGAAGCTCCTTGAAAATCCGGATAAATTTTATAAGCCCAAAAAGAGACCTTCCGGGCACGATATCTCCAGGAGCTTTGGAAATAATAAGAACGGTGGAGCAATACCTCCAAACTTGCTGCAAATTCCAAACTCGGAGAGCAATTCACAATACTTGCGTTTATGTAAAGAGATTGGGGCTAAAAGACATCCGGCCCGTTTCCCCTCAAAATTGCCTGCGTTCTTTATCGATTTTCTCACCAACGAAGGAGACTTGGTCGTTGATATTTTTGCGGGGTCCAATACGACAGGAGAAGTCGCAGGTAAAAAAGGCCGGCGTTGGATTGCCTGCGACCTGAACAGGGAATACCTTGCAGCTTCCTGTTTTCGTTTCTTTGACCATAATGATTATGAAAAAATCAATAATATATATGAACTGTTACTAAAGGGGAAGCTTAAAAATTTACCTGCTGACATTGAGGGACAATCATTGCAGGTCAAACAAATGGAGTTGGAGTTTAAATAGATACAACAGATGGTAAGGGATTCGAATAGGTAACTATTTGAAAACTGGGGAAAGCGTCCTATTTAATGCACCTATCTTATGTAGAGAAATACTTATTCAACTATTAATGAAGAGGTAACAAGTAAATAAAAACAACCCGCAAAGCCCGATGAATCGTCTCAAATAGTCAGGTTGCCATGACGCCACTGAATTCGAGGGGATTATTAGGGGAGACTAATATTCGCTTTCCAGTGATGTCCTTATTAACCTCGATGAATACTGACTGCAAAACCGACCTCCGGCCTCCGATTATCCAAACCCTCCGACTCCGGCT
The DNA here is from genome assembly GCA_021107945.1 of Vulcanimicrobiota bacterium. GTDB lineage: Bacteria > Vulcanimicrobiota > JAJTBE01 > JAJTBE01 > JAJTBE01 > JAIORV01. The sequence goes on from JAIORV010000052.1 coordinate 22,797, forward strand.
TCAGCAGTATTTAAATGAATCCGTACCGTATCCTCGAATTTATCAGCATAACCTCCGGCCAATACCACCGCTACAGGGATTCCTCTTCTTCTGCATTGCCCGATAACAAGCTGATCTCTCTGGAGAAGCCCGTTTAAGCTAAGGTTTAATCCTCCTAATTGATCATTCCTGTAAGGATCGCCACCGGCAAGGTAGAAGACAATATCCGGTTCGTGGAACTCGAGAATTGCGGGGATATTCCGCCTTAGTCTTGCCAGATAAATGTCATCACCCGCTCCGTCCTCCAGCCCTATGTCAAGATCGCTTTTCTCTTTGAGTGGATAATTATTCTCCTGGTGAATTGAAAATGTAAACACATCGGGATCATCCCTGAATATGAATGCGGTTCCATTCCCCTGGTGAAGATCGCAGTCAAGAACGGCAGCTTTTTCTATCAGACCTTCTTTCTTCAGCTTCAGGATTGCATATGCCACATCATTGATATAGCAGAAACCCTCTGCATGATCCCGGTATGCATGATGAAATCCGCCGGTCAGGTTCAGGGCGAATCCGCAATCAAGAGCGTTAACACCGGCAAGATATGTGCCGCCGGCCGCAAGCTTGAATGCGTCTGTTATCTCTTTATTCAATGGAAGCTCGGAGCTAAATGTTCTTTTACTCCAATTCAGGTTCTTCATATCATCAATATATTCAGGTTCAAGGAAAATCGAGAGGTCTTCCCATGACGCAGGCTCTGGTGTCAGGACATTCTCCGGGGAAGTTATTCCGCCATCAATCAATTTCTCATATATTACACGGTATTTTATAACAGGGAATACATGTTGACCTATATCCGCAAAATAACCGGGAGAATAAATAAACTTCACATCTGTCGCATTTTCGTGTTTCGCTACAGGAACCGAGTAGCTCTTTGAAGATATCTCATAACATTTCTCACAAAATTCGTCGGCTTTCTCATCAAGATGATAAATACTCTCCGATTTACTCATAACACAAGTCGAATCAGAACAATGCAGAAGACCGAAGATATGCCCGGTTTCGTGGATGATAAGCTTTTTGATCCTGGATTTTATCAGTCCGTCGCTACTCTTTTTTGGATCTAAATGGGAAGTGGAAATTAGAATGGAATTGTTACCCGGAAATGAATCGGCAAGAATTCTGGAAAGCCCCGGCATGTATATGGGTAAATTTGTAATTCCCAGATGAATAATATCGTTTTCTATGTTCTTATCATGTTTTTCCCGCTGAGACATCCGGTGATGAAAAGGCAGCGCCCAGCAGGAGCATGTATATTGATTCAGGCTATACGGAGGGATTTCTTCTTCTCTTGTACTTATAATTTCCCATCCTGTTTCGGAGAAGAAATCAAATATACCACCGGGAATTTCATCCCCGGCTCCCTTGAATATATGCAATACAATTCTGAGGTTTCTCATATTTTCACCATTATCTTATCTCTTAACTTCGTAATTATTCAACGCAGAGGACGCAGAGGATCTTCTTTTTTTTATCTCCGTCCCTTCGTGCTCATGGCGTTCTTTAATGGTTGAGAATCAGAGGAAAAAACGTATGTATTCAGACCCATCCCTGTATGAGTGGTTTCCCAACCCCGATTTCATGCCGCTTCCAGGATGGTCGGGAGACCAGCCTCTACCCAAATAGTGGGGTGGTCTGAATAATTACGAAAAAACAAAAGAAAAACGCAAACATAAAAATTTGAGCAGTAAAGAAAATCCTTCCAATTCATAAGGGTGCGAAATCGGGTGGTTAGAAGCCTATAAAATCTACCTCCCACCTCAATTCAACCGTTTCAACGATTTTTTGATGATATAAACCACTGAAGTGGTTAAGACGCTGTAGTGGTGGGGTTTACACTCAATTCACCACAATAAATTGTGGTGCTGTCTTAAACCCCTTATAACGCCTGTTATCACCTGAAAAACACCTGTTATCACCTCAAAGCACTTGAAATTAATTCTATTACTTCTCAAGAAATTCACATGTGCGAAATGTGAGAACTTAACTTCTTATCCCCATAATTTCTTTCAGTATTGCAGATTAAAAGTCCTTTAGGTTATTAACATTATGTTAAATAATCAACAAAAAAAATAATATGAAACGCTGAGAGTCAGGTAGTATCGAGTTTTCTGGACCCATTACTTATCATGTAAAAATCCAACAAATTCTTTACTTGTTTGTTAGATTGAGGTAAAATATATATTGAGCAAGGTGTATCGCCCGGTAATTCGTATGTAATAATGATACATTAGATTGTAAATTTCATAAAAATTAAAACTATAAATCCGGAGGATATGATATGAAAATGAGGCATGTTCCGGCACACATAGGGAATAAAGTTATTTCCCCATTTAAAAAAGCAGGTAAAAAAGTTGTGGAGAAGGTTAAGGACGGGGTAGAATTTATAGATGACTACACTTCTCCCAGGGAAGAAACCGCGGGGAATTTCAAAAAAGCTTCATATTTCCAGGCTTGTTTTACCGGCGCGACGGAAGGGTTTTATGTCATGGGTCTTCCCGGCGTTGCTATGGGTGCCGTTCCTGCCGCGGTAGGTGTGGCGGTTTCGAATAAAACAGGCAAAGAAAGTCTTGGAGTTGTGGCAGGTGTCATTTCCGGCGCTGCAGTGGGTGCGGGAGTCGGTGCTATCGTAACAGGCCCTGCCGGTGTAGTCGCAGGTGCAATTACCGGCGCAATTCTGGGTGCCATGGAGACATTCCGTGGAAGTTCAAAATCCGAGACAAGGGATGGGGGCGGAAATGCAAATATGATTTCAGCTCCGTTCATTCCAGGTCCTGCCAAGATGGCCGGTGGAATCGGCTCGGCAATTGGAACAAGAATGAAGAGTAAAACCGCCAAGTCAGTAGTCGGTGGTATTGCGGCCGCCGCAATCGGTGGAACCCTTGCAGCTATAGGATTCGCCCCGGTAAGCATACCTGTCGCTATTGCCGCGTGTGGAGCGGCCGGAGTGTTGGGACCCATTATGGGACCGAGATATAGCCAACTCTTCAGAAATCTCTCCAATGATATCGGTAAGTTGGTGGGTAAAGCGGCGAAAAAGATAGGGCTGGTCAAGGAAGGCAAAGATATGGATCCCAATAAGAAAAATATCATAGGAGCTATTCCTTCAAGTTTCGTCAAAGAAGGATTGAGAGGGTTTGCGCTTTCCGACGGCAATATTGGAAAGATGCTGTTAGGCGGAGTTATGGAGTCAATTGAGCAGGCGCATATATTTCTTACACAGAAGAAAGGCAAGGATCAAGCCAAAAAAGCTAGCCAGGCTCCTAAAACAATCACACAGGGAATAGAAGCCAAAGATTCTGTGAAAAATAAATAGTGATATTTAAATATATTAAGAAAAGCCCGGTGAAAGCCGGCTTTTTTTTTAGAACTATTCAGTCCCCTGGGAGTAGGATAAAAAATAATGGTGATTTTCTTATAAACCGCAGAGAGGCAAAGAGCGCAAAGATTTCCGCAAAGAAATTTTAGAAATTATACTTAATCGAATTAATTTTGCCCTCATCTAAAACTTCAAAGCCGCTGAGGATAATTGCAGGTTGTCCAGATAGTATCTATTTAAAAGCATGAGGTGTAAACGAGGCACATATTATATAACCGTCGGTCAGTCAACCTCTTGAACCCTCTGTGGTCTTTGCGGTATTTGCGGTGAACAGGTACTTTTATTTTGCACAGATATCTACAATACTTCTTGCTATATGTGTCAATTCATCTTTTGAAATCCCGGGATAGACGGGGATATGAATCTGCATCCTCTCCATACGTTCGGCCATCTTACATCTGACGTGAAATTTATCAAATATTTTCATATTGGCGCAATTGCGAAGATACCCGGGAGAAGTATCAATACCCTTGAAAAGAAGCTCTTTTTTTATTTTCTTGGGATCTTCCACCATTAAGACAAAACTCATAAAAATATGATAATGTCCCTTCTTTATGCGGGGGATTATTACTCCCTTTATACCCTTGAGGTTATCAATCAGGAATTTACCGTTCCTGTTTCTGGTTTCGTTTCGCCTGTCAAGTCTCCTTATTTTTCGAGTACCCAAGGCTGCCTGAATCGGGTTTGGCATTGGAACCTTGGCAGGTGGTTTCTTTATTTCCGTTTTCTCTATAAACCTATCATGTATTGGGTCAATACCAAATATTGATGCAAACATGAGTGCCGGGTGTACAATTGTCTTGTACATTGCCGGTGCTGTATATTTTTTTGCCTTTTCACATAAATCAAGTACCGCCGATAACTCCGAGCCTGGCACAAAAGAGTCCATCCTCAAGCTTCGCAGGTGGTTTGCCAGTTTGGAATCGTCGGTGCAGATCATTCCACCTTTCAATGTTGTCAGGTTTTTTGTTATGGACAGGCTGAATATGGAAGCGGCGCCAAATGCTCCTGTCAATGTGCCGTGAATAGTCGCCCCCAGGGATTGTGCGCAGTCTTCGATTATTATGAGATTATTCTTCTCGGCAAGTTCTTTCAATTCTTCCACAGGCGCGGGACACCCGTAAAGGCTTGTAATGATAATCGCTTTAGCCTTATTCCAGTAGTCTTTGGGGACAGTATTATGAGTCATATTGTATGTACCGCCCTCGATGTCCACAAACATGGGTCTGAGATCCGCAGCGGCGATCATTGCGGGAACCGAAGTGTGAGTCCATGCAGGCACAATTACACCGTCGCCGGGTTTGAGATTCAGACCTTTGAGAATATGGTAAAGTCCGATTCTTGCGGACGGGAAGAATATTGCATTTTTTCTCCTTATATAGGCGGCAAATAGTCTTTCAAATTTTTCAACTTCACCCTTTTTATCAGACTGCGATTGGTTTAAATCAGCTCTCAACTCGGCAATATCCTTCTTGGAAAGAGATATTCGAAAACGTGGTATGGCAGCCATAGGACTCCTCCCTCATCGTTATTTAATTCAACCGGTTCAACCTACCGAGGATTTGTGGATATTAAGAAAATCTGCAAGTTTCAGAACGCTTTTTCGAAAATAATCGGCAAACCGGGACATCTCTTCTTTATTCCCGGATATTGGCTTTACAAAACCAAGCTCTTCTATATTTATAGCTAAAGCATCAATCATTATCTTCACCTCTTACGATGTTTCACCTGTTATTTAACAATTCATTAAAGGTATGTTTTTGCCTTCTCAACATTGGGAAATACTTCCCTTACTTCCTCGTATAATTTGTGATATTTTCCTTCGTAGCGTCTTGAAAAATGAAACGGAATCAATGTTTTCACTTCGCCTTCTTTTGCGATTGTCCCCGCTTGCCTTGCTGTAAGATGATAATTCCGACGGGCAAGCTCTCTTTCCGATGTCAGGTATGCACACTCACAGAAAAAATAATCCGATCCACTTACAAAATTCTTTAACGGGCCGGCCGTTTTTTTGTTGAATATGGTATCAACAACATATGTGATTACATGCCCCGGCGACTTCTTAATAAGTTTTTTGAGGAGTTTCCCGGCGTTGTATTTCTTACCGTCTATCTCAATCTCATCATTATCGGGTAAATCGTTTTGCAGTCTCTTCTTTAACTCTCCAACCCATTTACCGGGAGACAGGTTCATTGAATCCATTGCACTCTTATCGGCGTTGTATGAGTCATCCGCCTTTATTTTATAGCCCAGGACAGGCATACGATGCTCAAGAAAAACAGTATAGACGGAATAATCGTCGGTCTCTGCAATGGGATCATTTATATCCCAGGGGATCACTTCCGGAAGGTTGTCATTTATATAGCCATCCCTTGCGCGAAATCGCTTCCTCAGCATTTTGTCCCTGTGGATCTCGAATACATCGTAATTAAGGTTTATGCTGTCTTTTAAATTCCAATAATATCCGGACAATTTCCCCTGAACGTTTCCGATGAAGCCCGGAGGCCCGTAGATGGATATTGTCTTCTTCATGTCGATGGAAAGCCTGAGTATGTGATCAAAACCTGCAAAATGATCGATATGTGTATGTGTAATAAATATTTTGGATATCTTCTGGATATCCCGTATTTTCAACCTGAAGCAATAGCCCAGATCAAATAACAACATTTCCGATTTCTGGGGAATCGGTACGGCAAGTATGGGATCCTGGAATTCAGGATTAACAAGAACGGGTTTCATTTTCATAGGTTGAAAATTTGACGTACACATAATAAATCCCTTCACAATAATATGGGGATGCAGAATAATTCCATTATCATAACTGTTCAGCCTCTGATGTTTTTTTGCCACAGAGAGCGCAGAGATAAATCAGAAAATTCTCTATGCCTGCGCTGAACCCTGGCCTTCGCCAGGGCAGGCTTGTTTCAGTGTCCTCAGTAGTTGCTATAAAAACAAACATCTCAATTCCGTCAATTAATTTCTTCACATTAAAATTTACAAGCAATCCAACATACTCACCGGCGAACTTCATATGTGGTCTTTGCGTTAAAAACTATTTTATCCATACTTTCAAATATCATAAGCTCATACCCCCGATTTTGAAGTGGATTTTAAAAGCACCAATTACAACAAGGGAATAAATGTGGTGAGATAGAATTTCACTAAAAATAGATTATTGCGAGGGAAATACATTTGGAACCAATAAAAAAGAAATTTTACTATGCAGGCTACATAATATTCCTGCTGATATTGATAAGTGTTGTCCTCTGGCTTCTGTCTCATATAATCCATGTTGTGATTACTCTTGTGGGTTCTATTTTTCTTGCCTATTTTCTCCACCCCATGGTGAAATTTTTCGAGAATCCCATAAACCTGATCATTCCGGAAGATATTTTAATATTCAGGAAAAAGATCAGATTGGGTAATAATGAACGGCGGTTCAATCTTCATAAAAAAGGATACAGCAAGATCGTATCCATAATTATCGTCTATCTTATCATGGCGTTTCTGGCAATTATGTTGATATCGTTTATTATACCCCGAGTCAATTCCGAATTCAACACATTCACAACCAAACTCCCTCAATTTACAGAGGAGGCTCAGAAAAAAATTGATGATTTCAACAAAAGTCTTGAGCCCAAATTGCCTTCCTTTGCAAGAAATATAATCCCGAATATGATAGAAAAAATAAGCACGGAGCTTGAAAACTTCACAGTCAGGGTACTTTCCCATTCATTCTCGATGGCCGGGAAAGTATTCTCAACCGCAGTTACAATAATAATAATCCCCCTCTTTACATTTTATATATTGATGGATGCCAAGGTATTTAAACGTGGTATAAGAATACTCATTCCCGAATCTCGAAAGGAAGAAATCCTGGGACTTCTCAAAGAGATTGATATGATGATCGGCAGGTATATACGAGGACAGGTATTGATTTGCATAATTATCGGTACGTCAATATCCATTGTGCTTACCATTCTGGGTATCGAGTACGCATTCCTGATCGGAATATTTGCCGGACTTGTCGAGGTTATTCCATACCTCGGCGTTGTAATAGGCTTGATTCCCGCTTTTGGAATAGCACTTTTCAGCAAGGGATTTGGGTTTGCAATCCTTGTGCTTATTGTACTTGAATCTGTCCACTGGTTCGAGGGACATATAATTGTCCCCGCAGTTATGGGAAAAACCGTGGGACTACCCCCGCTTATCGTTATAGTCGCTCTTTTTGTGGGAGGAGAGTTGATGGGGTTACTGGGGATGTTCATTGCCATCCCAATCGCCGCAATAATCAGGGTAGTGTTTAATTATTACCTGAGATTACATGAAAAGAGACGGAAAATAGAGGAAGAGGAAGTAAGGGAGATAGAGTCCGGGGAGAAATAGAAAATCGGCAGATCGGGAGACCCGCCGATTAACCTGGAAAAGTAATCATTAAAGCAGAAAATTATGATTCCTGTTTTAATGATCGCAAAAATTTTCCCTTGCCTCTAAATCACCTTTCAAATAGTCATTCACAACCTTTTCCGGTGTTTCTGACGACTTTCCATAGATTATATCTATACCAAATTTATTGAAGTATCCAACTGCCCTTGTTCCCATTCCCCCTACAATTACTTTGTCAACTTTCTTTGAATTAAGCCATGTTGGGAGTACGCCGGGTTCATAGCCCGGGGGAATGGCAATTTCCTTGCTTGTGATTTTTCCATCTTCCACCTTGATAAATTCGAAATCTCTTGCATGTCCGAAATGTGCCGCAAGTTTTCCATCAATTGTCGGCATTGCGAATATCATTGTATTCCTCCTTAATTTTTTAAATGTAAAAACCGTGAATTTTTTACCACATAGATCGCGGATTATTTACCGCATAGGCCGCGGGATTCGCAGAGATATTAAGGGTAAACCACGAAGACACAGAGTTTTCTTAATGATTTTCTTCGTGTTCTCCATAACTCCGTGGTGAAAAATCCGTCCTCCTACCTCCGATTTCCGATTACCAATGACCTTTCACACTCGCTCCCGATGACTTTTTCAACTCACCTTTCTTGAAAGCATTGATAGCTTCAAAGACAGTACCGGAAAATCCCGTATAGACTTCAATTCCCGCCGCTCCGAGAACACGGAATGCATTGGGCCCACAATTACCGGTTATCAGTACCTTGGCGCCTGTTCTTGAGATATTTTCGGCCGCCTGTGGCCCGGCTCCATGAACGGCGTCCGCAGACTGGGCATTGTCAACAACTTCGTGAGAATCATTATCAACGTCATATACAATGAAATACGATGCCCTTGCAAACCGGGGATCGACCTCGGATTGAAGCGTGGTTCCATTTGATGTTATTACAATTTTCATATTTTTTCCTCCTTTTTTTGTAATTGATGACATTTTTTTCACCGCAAAGACCACAAAGGTTAAAAATAATTTTCTTTGCATTCTTTGCAGATTTGCGTTTTTATTAATATTCTAATAAAAACGACATTACTTATTGAAAAAAGTTTAAGCTGTCTTCAGGAAATATTGTCATTTTATTGGGAGGCGAGACGCCTCCCCTACCGGTAGATGCGGCGTCTCGCCGCATAAGAAATGGACTTTATTAATTGAAAAAAGCTTATGATAAATTTTGTCCCACTTTCGAAACTAATGAAACAAGATGATTCCATGCCTTTTCAAACGAATCATGAATATAGGGAGTTACATCCTTCATATCCGGTATTGTCTTCTTCTGAAGAATCGCCCTGTAGAAAACTTCATCGTAGGGGAATTTGCCTATTACCGGAATGCCCTGTTGGCCAAGTTTTTCCTCAAGAGACGAGCAGGCCGCAAGGTTAAGATCATATTTATTGATCAGCACTGCGGACGGAATATCGAGAAAATCAACAAGCTCCATAACTCTCTCCATATCATGAACTCCCGATACCGTTGCTTCAACGACAACACATACAAAATCGGCGCCGGTTAAAGATGATATTACGGAACACCCTATGCCGGGCGGTCCGTCGGTTATGATAAAATCTTTCTTCATATCCCTTGCAAGTGCCTTTCCGGACTTCCTCACAATGGACACAAGCAACCCCGAGTTCTCTCCGCCGGGATCAAGCTTCGCATGAACAAGAGGCCCGTAAGGGGTTTCGGATACATACCACTCGCCCATCGGGCATTCTTTCAGAGAAATCGCCTCTTCGGGGCAGAAATTATAACATACCTGGCATCCCTCGCAAAGTAACGTATCAATTTTAATATCCGGCGATATTGCATCGAAACGACATAATTCAACACACTTGCCGCATTTCGTACACTTATCCATATCAACAACCGGAGTCGGCAGCCCCTTGAATTCATTTTTCTTCAAAATCTTTGAATCCATAAGCAAGCTCAGATCCGCCGCATCGACATCGGCATCTACAAGAACCGCGTTTTTACCGGTAAGCCTGGAGAATCCGGCGGCAAATGATGTTTTTCCTGCGCCGCCCTTTCCGCTTATTACAACTATCTCCTTCATACCCGTGTCACCTCCTCAATCAACCCCGGCAACCTGTCAGCAAGCCCCTGAAGCAGATTCCTTATATCGGGAAGCTCTTCAATAACTATTTCTCCCCGGGCGTATATTTCGGCGATCTCCCTTCTGTGAGGGATTTTCAGGAGTATTTCCAGTCCCTCTTCCCGGCAGTATGTCTCGACCTTGTTATCTCCGATTCCGACACGATTTATCACAACACCCGTGGGGACACCCATCTGGCTTACCATCTCAACAGCAAGCTTGAGATCATTCAAACCGAATGGAGTCGGCTCCGTTACCAGGATGCAATAGTCTGTATTCGAAACAGCCGTTACCGTGGGGCATGTTGTCCCGGGTGGAGCGTCGATAAGGCTTATAACATCGGGCTTTATGTGTTCTTTTACTTTTCGGATCAGATGAGGAGCGGCGACTTCTTTTATATTCATCTTCCCCGCAGAAAAGTTTATGTCGCCTGACCTGCCCTTTTCTATGATGCCGACAATATGATCTATCTCGGTAATTGCATCAACAGGGCATACAATTTTACACGCTCCACATCCATGACACATCTGGGGAAACACCAGAACTTTCGCGCCGACATCGGTTATGGCGTGATAGACGCATACCTGTGAGCATTTGCCGCAATGGATGCAAATATCTTCATCGACATCAGGAATGGGAATTCCCACATTTATTGTTTCCTTAATCCTGGGTTTCAGGAAAAGGTGATCGTCAGGCTCCTCCACATCACAATCCAATACCTGTACACCCTGAGATTCCATAATCTTTGCCAGATTAGTGGCGAGGAAAGTCTTCCCCGTTCCACCTTTTCCACTTGCTATGCTTATTATCATAATAATTCCTTTTTTTCATTTAAACAACCGGTTTCTACTCATCAGCCTTTTCTCGACATGGTGGTTCCACATTTGGGGCATTTAATTGCATTGCAGGGTACTCCTCTTTGGTGGGGTTGTGTGTGTCCGCAGTTGGTGCATACGCATTCTCCACTTGCGCCGAGTCCCATTCCTCGTCCTCCGCCCATTCCCTGAGGTCCTTGTCCGTCCAATCTTGGCATATTTTTCACCTTCTTTTTATGATAATTTTCTTTTCAACGCAGAAACCGCAGAGCATAAGTAAAGAAAAATGGTAATATCTCTGTGTCCTCTGTGTCCTCTGTGTCCTCTGTTGTGAAATAGATTATAGAAATTAGAAGTTTGAATTTGAATCGGTTTTAAAAGGCCGGCGCTAAATTACACCGGCCTTTATCCCGTCGAATTGTAACCCGGTTGTCTTTTGACAAGTCTGATAATATCAAGTATAATCGAACTTGTTACAAGTTAAGTGATAAGTCGGCGTCGATACAGCCGACGACAGTCTGAGAAAATCTCCCGGGCTTGCCGTAATCAAGTTCAGGAGGTTTTTTCTTTTGATTGCAGTTCATTGATTCTCTCGTTGATTCTTTCCAATTCCCGCTGAAGCAATCCGGATTGATCTTTCAGAGTTGCGATCTCCCCCTCCGGGGCAAGACCATAGTCATAGGGATACGGGGTACCCCCTGGAAAGGGAGGCGCCCATCCCTGGGCACGACCTCTGCCTCTGCCTCTTCCATAACCGCGGCCGTAGCCACTTCCTCTTCCGAATCCGCCGCGTCCTCGGCCCAATCCTTCGGAGTATTGAGGCGGACGAGCATAGACAGGAGCCCCCGGCGGGCAATATCCCATACCCCACCCGGTTCTCTGTCCCTGACCCATTGGTCCCGTTCCGTCAAATGCCGGCATATTTATTCACTCCTTTCGTTTTGTGATAATATATCATATTTGAATTTCCTTCATATTATTCTTCTTCCCATTCACCACAGAGGACACAGAGGAGACAGAGGAGAGGTGGGAGACGAGAATATCTCTCATTTCCCATTTCTATTTCAGAGATATCATCATTTTTGTGTCTATTCAGACCTCTCTTGCAAGAGGGATTTCCCAATCCCGATTTCATGCCGTTTCCAGCCTGGTCGGGAGACCATCCTCTACCTAAATTCATGGGGTGGCCTGAATAGCAACCTTTTTTCTTTCTCTTTCCTCCGTGAACTCTGCGATCTCTGCGGTGAAATATACCTTTTTCTACAGTCTCATCCCCAATCTCATGAGGGGAAAATCGGCGATAGAAAAATCCTGATTTTACTCTTTTTCCTCGCCTTCATTGCATTCGTTCAGTTCGTCAATGCGCTGTTGAATCTTTCCTGCAGTCTCTTTTAGTTGCCCCTGGTACTCTATCAGCATCTCTATCTCTTGCTCATTTGTCATCTCCGGAGGTGGAGAACTTTCGTATGTTTCAGGATGTCCTCCATAGTAATCCGGTTGATAAGATGGTGAGTATCCATAGTAAGGTGGTGGCGGCTGCGGCGGATATCCATACCCATATCCATAATATGGAGGTGGAGGTGGTGGAGGTGGTGGAGGTGGATATCCATAACCATATCCTTGATATGGCGGCGGCGGTGGAGGCGGCGGTGGTGGTGGCGGTGCGCCCCATCCATATCCTCCAGGATGCTGCATCTGAGGATGCTCCTCATCAGATTCAGGCTCACCCCACCAGTGGGGTCCCCCATGATAACCGTGCATATTATTCCCTCTCTTTCAAAATAATTCCTGATCGAAAATTATTAATCAGTAATATGTTCCTTTACCCCTTCCCCTGTTTTTCCTCTTCCGGAACATCCTTTGCCGAGGCCAATGAATCAAGTTTCCCCTGAATCTTCCTGAGTATTTTATATATGATCTTGATATCATCCTTGAGCATATTGATTTCAGCCCTTAATGACAGGTTCTCTTCACCGTTACGAACCGGAGCATCGGTTGTGCGCCCTGCTCCAGGCATATCAACTACATCGACAACCTTCACAGGCTCGCCCACCGGTTGGATTCTCATCGTATCTTCTCCGAAAAAAATCCGGCCAATGTTCTGAGAAACATCGCCAAGCCCCATATCGCGGGTACCGTCTGCCCCCTGACCGCCTCCTCTTCCCGAGCCGCGCTCCGATCCCTGTCCCTTTCCACGACCAGAACCGCGTCCTCCTCCACAGCCCATTCCGCCCCCTCTTCCTTTACCTCCCTGCATTTCATCTACCTCCTCTTAATCTTCCATGACGGTGACGCTTCATTGCACATTTTCCAATCATATACCCACCTGGGGAATGCATATCGGACGATACATAATCTCCCCCCTCGATTGAAAGTGTACTTCCTTTAACAAGAGCCTCCGCGATAACTCTGTGAGCGGAGTTAAGAATCCTGCCAAAAGTTGCCCTTGAAACGCCCATTTCTTTTGCCCCTTCTTCCTGGGACATTCCCATAAAATCCGCAAGCCTTATTGCTTCGTATTCCTCGTGGGAGAGTATTAAAACTTCAAGCTCCTTAGCCGGAATACCCGCGGGTTTGAACATGTGCACAGGTGGACATCCCTTGATGATTCGTCTTTTTATCGGGCGTGGCATGATTCATTTCCTTTCAAAATGTTATGAGCATATTCTCATAACTCATTATAATGGATGTTAATTCATCTGTCAACCCCCTATATAAGCTGTTTTCAGAAAATATTCTCATGTTATTGGGAGGCGAGACACCGCCCAATAACATGAGAACAATGCTGGTGGCTGCGGCGTCTCGCCGCAGAAAAAACAAACATCATTAATTATAAAAAGCTTAAATAAATGTAACTATTCAGACCTCCCACCTTAGGAGCAATACCGCTGAATTAAGGTCAGGAGTGAGGCTTCCAGCCTCGATTTCAGGATAGCATCTCTATTTCATACCATTTCCAGGCTGGTCAGGAGACCAGCCTCCACTCAAATCGGGGGGTGATCTGAATAGATACAAAAAAATTAAATCAAAGAAAACTTTACCGTTAAAATTTCCTGTAGGAATATCGGATATTCCGTAGAATAAAAAGTCAATTCAGTTTTGATATGTAGTTTTTATACCGAGGAGGTTTTATAATTGCCTGACGAAGAAAAAATGAAAGAAGCTATGACTTCCCTGGGAAGAGCTTTAAAGACATTAACGAAGGATGAGAAACTTTACCTGAAAGAGCTAAAGGGACAGATCGATGCCGCAGTGGAAGCAGATCCAAGCTTGGACAAGCAGATGGAATTTTGTTATGGAGTTATTTTCGCTCCTGATAAAATTAAAAATCAGCCTTTGATGAAGGCGGCGAAGTGGTATATAAAAGTGGCAGAGGAATAAGGTTACTTTTCACCGCGGAAGCCTACCCTGAGCTTGCTTCAGGGTCTATTGTAAAAACATTGTCATTATTAGATTCCGATACAGGCTTCGAAATGATGTTCGCGTAACTCCCGATATCGCCATGGGTTGGAATTCGTCAGGGAAGGATATGATTTTCTTCCTTGAAATATTTCCCCTGTAAAAGGGGCTTTTAATGAATAATACAGAAAATAAACTTATTCAAAAAATAATAATGCTGATTATATCATTCTCCTTATTTGCCCTTGCGGCACTTATAAGGAGTGGGCATTTATTCAGAGGCGGGGGTGGACTTGATTTTTTCATATCCCCATATACAGGAGCCGCCTCGGCGCAGATGCTTTTTCACGATTACCCTCCCACCGGTGAAATTTTTGTTTTCGGGAATATGGTAAAAACACTCCTCCTTAATTTTTCAATATTATACATATTAAGCTTATTTTTATTTATTGCCTCGATATATATAGCTCTAAACGCTCTTTCAAAATCCGGCAAAGGTGAAGTTCTTTCATTCCTCGACCGGGCATGGAGTCTGTCGGAGGAAAAGCCGCTGCTGATTGCATTCTGCCTGTTTCTCATCACAATAGTTCTTATAATTCCGATGCAGAGAATCATCGTCGGAGACAACCTCACATCCTCGGATGAATTCTCATACCTGTTTCAATCAAAAGTCCTGTTAAAGGGGAAACTGTATGCCGATTCTCCTGAGCCTGTCGCTCCTTTTTGCGCCGCACAGATTGTAAATAATGGGAAATGGTATTCGAAATATACAACTGGTTGGCCGTTGATATTAACTGCCGGGTCAATATTTAACATTCCCTGGATTGTCAATTGTCTGCTCTCGGCAATTGTTATCATGCTGGTTTTTTACGCGGGCAGGGAGATATACGACGGCAGAACCGGGCTGCTCGCAGCCTTCTTTCTTCTTCTCTCACCAATGTTTATATTAAATGGACTCACAATGTATCCCCACACATCCCACCTGCTGTTTGTCCTGCTCTTTACATTTTTATTCTTCCGTTCCCTGAAGCACGAGGGTAAATGGTATCATCCTTTGCTGGCGGGAATATCTCTGGGGTTTGCTCTTTTAATTAGGCCTGCGGGGACAGTAATTTGCGCCTTTATGTTTTTTATTTTTGCAATTATATTGTTAATTTCGGGAAAATATGAAAAGAAGTTTCTTTTGAAACGATTCTCAATCGCCATAGGTGGGTTCGTTATCGGGCTTACTGCGCTTCTCCTAATCAATAAAATCCAAAACGGATCATATACCATATTTGCATATAATGCATACGACAGGGCGGAGAAATGGGGAATGGGAAATTTTGGACATGACTATATAAAGGGCTTCTGGAATACCCTGGTATCTTCTTCCCGATTGGTATTCTGGACATCTGTTTTCATGCTGGAATCCGCATTGATTTCATTATTTGAGAAAAAGAGGGAGAATTATTTTCTGTTTGCTCTTATAATAATCCCCATAACATTTTTCTTTTTCTTTTACTCCCTCGGTGTTATTGAATTCGGTCCCAGGTTTTATTTTATATTTCTTGGATTCCTTGCAATCCTTGCTTCCAGGGGGATTATTGCCGCCGGATATAAGCTTTCAAAGAAATTTCCCAATACGAATCCTGTTCACCTGTTTCTTGTATCCTCGCTCTTGTTTATGTTACTTTCCATATATCCGCCGATCCTGGAAGGAGCGTATAAATTCACCCGGGGAAATTCAATAAATATTGTCCGCAATCTCATCGAAAGTCAGACTCCTCTTGAAGGGAAATCTCTTGTGTTCTTGCGCTCGGATCCCCATAATAAATGCTCCGTTTTCAACAGCAATTTACCGGGACTGGACGACAAGATTGTTACCGCGATATTCCTGGATCCCGACACGAACAATCTTATTCGAAAGAAGTTCAAAGACAGATCACATTTTACACTTGATTTTGACTACAGGGTCAACAGATATATTATCCGTCCCGACTATGATATGCCGTTTGAAAAAAGGGATGGAAATACTAAAATCCAGGATCTGACATATTCTTCATATAACTATGCCCGGTCAGTTCTGGATAAGGAAAAGGCAATTGAGCAGATAAACATAGCGCTGGGCATTTCGCCGGATAACACAGACCTGTTATTGATAAAAGCATCCATCCTGATGAATATGGAAGATTATGCAAATGCCATTACTATACTGGAAAAAATAACAAGAGAGAAACCTGGTGAAGGCAGGGTCTATTTTGCCTTGGGTATATGCCGATTGAAAACAGGTAGAAAAAAAGAAGCACAGGATGCCTTTAAAAGATTCCTGGAGACAAGACCGGACGGTGTAAACGCAATCAAAGCGCGGTTCTGGCTTGCATATCTTCAGGCTTCACAAAAATAGTTTTTTCATTCACAATAAAGACTTTTCCCGCTTTTTGTCCCTTTGACTTTCGCACATTCTTTATGGGCGTATAATCAACGGGAACCTTGGATGAATTCCTGCCCTTGCTATAATATGCGGCGATAGAGGCGGTTTTATATATAACCTCATCGGGCACAGGCTTCGACGGTTTCTGAATCCTCAGCACAACATGACTTCCCGGTATATGCCTTGCATGGAACCATAGATCCTCTTTTTGAGCAATATGAAGGGTAAGTTCATCATTCTGCCTGGAATTTCTCCCCACAAGCGCCACATACCCGGGGGCAATCTCGAATTTCCTTGGACCCAGAGGGGCATCGGTCTTCTTCCTGCCTGGTTTTGCCGTCAGGGGTAGAATATCCTGAAATTGAAGTGACTCAATTACATCGGTCAACTCATCGATTGATTCCGCCTCTTCAACCTCATACAGGGCGGTTTCCAGGTCGGAATGTTCATCGGCGGAAATCCGCAGCCTTTTTCTTATGATTGAAAGCCCTCTTTTTGCTTTTTTATATTTCTTGAAGTATGCCTGCGCGTTATCAGATGGCGAGAGTGAGGGGTCAAGCTTTATAGTAATCTTCTCCGGTGGATCTATGTAGTAATCATCCAATTCAATCTCTCTTGCTTTTTTAGGGATGCTGTCCATGTAAGCAAGAATCAACTCGCCCCATTTCTTCAAAGCGACGGAGCCCTCCGCCCCCTTGAGATCCAGCTCCTGCTTTTTTATCCTGCGGGCAACTTTCTTTATTCTCTTTTTCAACACACTAATATATTCTTTTTTCATATCATCAAACAGCCTGTCTGATGTTGTTGGATAGAAAACAGCCTGCAAAGCGTCCCCGATACTTCCAACCGCCTCTTTCGGGATATTTGCAAATATATCGAAGTCCTGGAATGCAAACCGGGTGGGGTTGCCCTCCAGATTTTCGTCATCTTTAGAATAATATACCGTAGGTCGGAGGTCGAATTCTTTCACCTTTTTAATAATGTTGAAGAACGAATTATAAAGCGTAATTTTCTGCCGTTCACTCATATTTTTCATAGGAGTGCCCTGACCAATTCCCGAGTGAAATATAATCTCCCTGGCAAAATCGCCAGTCATGCCTGTAAATGTGCTAAATAGAAGCTCTTTTATTGGTTGCTCGCGGTTTTTTTCAGCTTCAATCAAGCTGAAAAAATCTTTTTCTTCTATAAGGAAAGGATTGATTCCCTGCGGTGGAGGCGGAAGTTCATATTGCTGTCCTGTCGTCAGGTCACGCCTGGGATCTTTGCGGTTGAACGCGCTGATAACCCTTTCTTTTCCGTCACATAGAATCAGGTTAGAAGTTTTTCCTGTCAATTCAATTATCAAAATTCGCTCAATTGCGCCCTCGGACTCCATATAAGAAGCAATATCCAGACGAAGGATCCTGTCGCTCCCCATTTGATCCACATAAAGAACCTTTCCGCCTTCGATATGTTTCCTCAATAACATGCAGTACGAAGTTGGCAGTCTGCTTTTTGAATACTTGCCGGGGATGGGATGTATTCTCTGGTTGTTTGCTTCCAGAGACAAAAAGAGAAAATAATTATCGCCCGGAATACGAAATCTGAAGACAAATTCGAAATCTCCGGGTTGAAATATCTTCTGAAGCCTGGAATTTACAAGTTTTTCTTCTAACTCCTGTGAAAAAAGGCGAAAAGTTATTGCATCTATTTTCATTTTGTTTCCTTATATGTCAATTTCTTCAACCCTTACCGACTCGAATATCCGGTCAATTATATCCTTTGTGCAAAGAGTGGTTCCAGGGGTTGTGGCAGTTGCCGTTCCACAAGCGACACCGAGCTTGAAAGCGGATTGCAGCGAGTCGCCCTTCCGGATTCCCACGCATAAACCGGCAACAAGCGAGTCTCCCGCACCGACAGCACTTTTTACCTGCACAATGGGAGTTATCGCTCTGAAGACTCCGTCCTTACAAGCCATAACAGCGCCGTCCTTGCCCAGGGAGATTACCGCGATACCAATACCCTGCTCCCGGAATTCTTTGCAAGCCCGGGCGGCGTCTTCAATGGATTTTACCTCCCAGCCCAGAAGATCCGATGCCTCATCCTGGTTGGGCTTGATCAGATAGGGTTTCGCTTTCAATCCCTCTTTCAAAGCTTCGCCCCTGGTATCAAGAACCGCCGTCCCGCCTCTGTTCACGACAAGCCCGATAAGCCTGTTGTATGTAGTAGGCGGGCATCCTTCGGGGAGACTTCCCGCAAATACAAAGAACTTGCTTTCCGGCAATGTGTCCAGAATTTTCATTTCCACATCCAGGATAATCCTCTCATCAATTTTCGGTCCCGGTTCGTTTAACTTGGTGGCCGGAGGATCATCCCTGTCGATGATAGTTAAATTCGTCCTTGTGTTTTGATCAACTTCGACAAAACCGGTGGGAATTCCCTTATTCTCAAGATAGTTCTTTATAAAGAGCCCCGTATCGCCACCGATAATTCCAAGTACTTTTGTGGGAAATTCAAGCTCACGAACGATACGTGAGACATTTATCCCCTTGCCTCCGGGGTCAAACCTTACCTCTTTAATCTCATTAACATGGTGAGGTATGAGATCGGTTACCTCCACAGTTTTATCATAAGCTGGGTTTAATGTTACAGTGCAAATCAATTAAAAGCCCTCCCTATTTGAAGTGAGAAACGAGAAGCGAGAAGTGGGAAACGGGATCCTGCCTCTGATATTTACCACGAAGACACGAAGAACACGGAGTTTCTTTTATAATTTTCTTCGTGTACTCCGTGACTTCGTGGTGAAAAAACGACCTCCGACCTCCGTCATCCGTTCACGGTTTCTCCTGCCCCGCAAATTTCCCGCTGTAAGTAGCTTCTCCCAGCGTTTTCTGGAAGATAAACTGGCATATTCTTGTCCCCGGGTGCAATGCAAGAGGCACTGATGAGACATTGGCAATTTCGAGAACCTGATGATTATTGATTCCCGGCTGCATGAATCCGGCAGTTATATGCACCATGAGTCCCAGTCTGGCGAACCTGCTCCTGCCCTCGAGCCATCCACAAATATACGGAGGAAGTTTTACCCTCTCACGAGTGATTCCCAAAATCGTTTCCTGAGGCATGAGGACGAAGCGTTCACCATTACTTATTTCAACCACATTGGTTATCTCGTGAAAATTGGCGTCATCGGTGACATCATATATTTCGTGGAGTTTTCTGAATGTCCGGAACCGGTTGCCCAGGGAAAGATCAACGGAGCCTGGTCCTACCATATCTTCAGTGAAAGGCTCAATCTCAATTTTCCCGTTTCTAATTTCTTTCAGAATCTCATCACGGGTCAGTATCGACATCTTATATCTCCTTTATATAATAATAAAAATCTATTCACCGGTCTTCTTTTCCTCCCTGTATTTTTTCAGAATTGTCGTATAGGTGGTTTTTACGCCGGGCGGAGGCTCTTCTATTTCCATTATTTCCTTGACCCTGCCCACTCCTTTTGCATACCATTGGTATGCGGTGAATTTTCCTCCATCGGGAGTGGTCCCGTGGGATTCGATTTTCAACGCTTCAAATTCTCCCGCAGGTGTTATGACTTTCTCTTTCTCTTTCACCCAGAAAGTCGTATCCATTACCAGATTTGCCCTCTTGACCTCTTTCAGCCAACTTTTACCCACCTTCAGGGGAAATTGCAGAATAAGTTTTGGAGGCTCTATCTCCTGCTCCTTATATTCCAGAGATTTGTGCTTCATGCTGTATTCATAATACCCGATCATTTTCAGGTAAAGTCCTGACTCAGGGTCAATATGGTAATATTGCTTGGGTCCCTTTTGCGCCTGTGTTATTGTCTTGAGAACATAACAGGGAACACCGTTGACATCCTCCGTGCCAGTTACTTTCAACATCTCCAGTGCTTCCTGAGGCTCTTCCGCTCCCACTTTCATTTCAATGGAGTATATCCACACATTGCCTGTCTTGAAATTGATATATTCAGGAGATTCATCCAGCTCTTTTTTATTTGAGCAGGAAGTTACAAGGATCATTATCGAGAGAAACATTATAAATATAATTGAAATGACAGGATCTCTGAAATTTCTCATCATCCCGTTTTTTTCTCCGGGAATTTCATTTTTACAGTTAACAATCTTTTTCTTTGCGTTATTTGCAGATTTGCGGTCTATTTTAAATCCTCCTTATATTCTTCTCATCACGTAGCGCGGGTCTTTAGACCCGCAAATATATAGGGAGGTCTGAAGACCTCAGCTACGTTTTTGGACCGAATTCAAGCCCTGAAACATTAAAGTTTTACAAATTAATTCATTATCCTTTTATAATCGGTAGATGTTAGGGAATCCGCCCGGGTGCACATTGTCGTTGATAAGAGTGTTCTTGATTTCATTAATGTTGCACTTAAAAAGGAGAACCTGCGCAACATCAGAACTGTGTTATCAAGGGCGGGTGGTGTATCTCTTCCCACAGATTCACATGATGAGGTTTGCCTGCCGGGAATGAAAACGGGGATCAAATCAATTCTTTCTTATGGTTTCAGTATTGTTTAAATGAATTTCGAAGGTGACATTCCTATTACCATATTCAAAAAAACAAATTTTAGACAAAATTACAGTAATTTAGTTTCGACTTCAATAATTCCAATAATTCTTTTTTTCTTTCTATTCTGCCTGTCTGGCGCCTGTGTAAAAAAGGAAGATAAAAAAGATAAGTCGCTCAAAATAAATATAAAGAGAGAAAAAGCAATCCCGACTCCCAAGAAAAGCCTGGAAAATATGGTTCTTATTCCTGCAGGCGAATATATAATCGGTAGCGGCCTGAAAAATGAAAGAAACAAGGAAAGAGTCAAAATAGATGCCTTTTATATCGATAAATACCCGGTAACAATAAAAGATTATAACAAATACTTGAAATCCACAGGCTCTACTCCTGCTGATTATCTGCGCGATCTTAAAAGCATAGGCTCTCCCGATTGCCCTATTACCGGGCTGACATACAAACAAGCGGAAGCATATGCAAGGTGGCGAGGAATGCGACTTCCCACCGAGGAGGAGTACGAAGCATCTGCAAGAGGCAAGGATGGTTTTTTATATCCCTGGGGAAATAAATGGGACAAAAATAATATTGATGCTAATTGCAAGAAACCGCATCCTGTGGGGAAATATCCGGAAGCTATAAGTTCTTTCGGTCTTCACGATACAGTCGGAAATGTTTTTCACTGGACATGTACACCGATTACATTGAATTTATCCGCCAATATTGAATCGGGGAAGGTTATAAAGGCAGGCAGTTGGACATATTTCCCCAAAAAAAACAAATGCACCTTCAGAACAATGTATTCCGATATCAATCATTCTTACTGGATTGGGTTTCGATGTGTGAAACCTGTGGATAAGAAAAACGACCCCAATTTAATGAATACAAAGAAATGGAATATTCCCGGCCCTGATGCGAAGTATTTTGATACAACCGAGGGCACAAGGGCGATGCTTACATATCAGCTTTACCCAAAAAGAGTGTTGCCCACCGATATTGAGGAGCATTTATCTCACTTAAAAGGGGAGAAGGTTGTTGCCGATGTGGGATGCGGCATAGGTTTTCTCACATTCAAGCTTTCCCGGCAGTTGAAAAACAGGGGAAAAGTATATGCTGTGGATATTGACAAAAGCGTCCTGGACTTCATTAATGTTGTGAAGCAAAAAGAGAATTTGAAAAACATCAGAACCGTGCTGTCAAAAGAAGATAATATTTCATTACCACCTGACTCATGCGATGAGATATACCTTCTTGGCACATTACACTGTTTGAGGAGAAAGGAAATAGTGAAGCCTTTCATCGAGAGTTGTCATATGGCATTGAAGCCCGGGGGATTACTGATTGTTATAGATTCAAGAGGGTATGATATAAAGGACAGAATAGATGCTATCCTGTCAATGGGTTTTGACGCAAAAGAACAGCACCTCAATGATGATATCCCCAATGCTATATATATAAAAAGGGGGGCAAGGTAAGGAAAGAAATCTGGTTTGGGATCTGAATAGCAACAAATTGCCATGGTTTATCTCAATTTCAATAATCCTTTATAATATTTTTGAATATCCTCCATATTTCCCATTAATTATTTTTCTCTCCCGGGTCGATAATCCATATAAATCATATATCATATTGTCAATTTCTCCGTCTATCTTGCTTATTTCATTGTCCATACGTCTCAACCTGTCCGAGTAGGAATTGAAGAAACTTCTCAAATCAAGTGATTTACCTTTCAAATCAACATTTTTCGATTTTAAATAAGAAATAAAATCCTCAAAATCTTTTTTATATAGACACTTATCCGGGTGTTTTATAATAATGTCGTACTCGTAATTCAATTGATCCCGGAAATTTTCAAGATTGTGATGTAACAAGTCAATATTTTTTATGATTTTTCCGGCGTACTCAATCAACTTTTCCTTTTCACTAAAAGTATCATAATCTTTATAAATAGGCAGTGGAAAAATGAATTGCTTATTTGCGGAATAATAATTCCCCCTGAATCTCACGCTGGAAATCCTGAAAATATAATCAAGTAATCTGGAATTTATTATTGCCGAAAGCATGTATGTATTCTCAATGGAATTATTAACAATTATTCCGTTGACATCAACATTATCAAGACAAAATATACCGTCAAAGTCAATAATACATTTCAACCTGTTCACCAATCTTGGAACGCAGATTTTTCTCTTGTTCTGTCTATAAATATTCTGATTTCGCCCAAATGCATACCACTTATCATGATCCATCTTCCCCTTTTCCCTGCCACGTAAAATTTCCTCATTTTGTTTTAAATATTTGTATGTAAGCGGGTATCTCTCACTTATCTCATCTTCGGCAAATAAACTCGCCGTATCGTTGTGAATCTCGTACGGGAATATTATGTATTTATTAATAATCGGGGTGGCATACCTATCCACATCTTCTCCCGATATGAGAGGTCGTAATATGGGGCATTTTTCCAGGATAACCTCGCTGTTTTGAGATTTTGAATACAATCTTATGGTGTTGTCCTCTTCCTTTATTTTTGAGAGAATATACACATCATCGGCGCTTGTCTGGACGCCCACGAATATCTTCTTTACAAGATTTCCCAGCGGGATTGAATTCCTGTATATCCTGTCAAAATCAATCCCCTGTTCCGTGATAAATCGCCAGGGTTTGCCGGAATAATTTATTATTTCAAATTTTCCATATTTACAACGGGAATCGATGAAATCATCTTCGAAGATAATGGGCAATTCTTTTTCCGGTTTCTCGAGCTTTTCGATTTTTCTGTATTCAATTTCATTATTTTCTTTTCCGGATAAAAACAGCAGGTTTGTATATGTTGTCTGTCGGGGAAATATCTGGTTGTCACCGAAGTCAATAATCTCCTCGACAAGCTTTTGTCCCGAAAGCATATTCCTGAGCTTCTCCCCGTAGTCCAGGCTATAGAATTTATTTGGCATTATGTATGACAGCTTCCCGTGTTCCTTGATTAATTGCAGTCCCTTTTCCACGAATAAAATATATATATCAAAATTCTTGAATGGTGTTACAAAGGTTTTCCTGTAATATTTCTTCTCCTCATCATCAAGGCTTTGAATCCTTACATAAGGAGGATTTCCCACAACGCAGTCAAAACCGGGGGTTTCCAGTTCTCCCGTCCGGTCAAAGAAAATCTCCGGGAACTCCAATTCCCAGTGGAAGAATCGTTTCTTCTCGGCAATTTTCTGGGCGATGAGGAACCTTTTCTGATCAACTTCCCTGAGGCTTTTTTTATAAGCTACATCCATAGCCCGACCCAGTGCCGCGTTTCTGACAATCCGGTTATTCCCCGACAGTATCTCCGCCAGCTCGCCGAAATGCTGTGCGGAATCGACATGCAATCTCTCCTTTGTAGGCTCCATCCACTTGCATGTTTCCTCGTATAATCGAGCCGATTCTTCCACTTCACTGATGGTTGAATCGGTCATCTCCGAGACCAGAAGCAAATTTGACACCGCCATGAGAAATTGCATATACCTTCTGGATGTGTCCGGAATATGTGAAGAGATATTTCCCGATCCTATCAGGGAATTTCCGCATTTTAAATGATGATCCAGAAATGACAACGGCGCGCCCAGAGTGAAGGAATCCAGCCACAAGGATAATTTTGCAAGCTCCACCGCCATAGGATTGAGATCCACGCCATAGACACATTTCTTGAGAATTGTTCTTTTTATCAACTTATCATCGGTCAATTTTTCTTCATCAATCCTGACGCCCTGCCTTTCCAGGTCCTCAAGAATCGATTTCCTTGTTTTCTCTATGTATTTCATCAGGGGACTTGACGGATTCTGACTGACATAATCACATAGCCTGTTTGAAATAAAATCAACCGCGCCTACAAGAAAATGCCCCGATCCCATTGCCGGATCAAGAATCCTTATATTGAACTCTTCCATAACTTCTTTTTGGATTTTCTCAATTTCCGGCCTTAATAATCGGCGGATTTTGAATGTGTCATCGGTTCTCCTTGCTTCTTTCAGCTTCTTTTTGATTTCTTTTTCCAATATTTTTATTTTGTCTATCTTTTCCTCAATCACCGGGGAAACGGTTTTCCTTATAATGTATTTCACGATATAATCGGGTGTATAATATGAGCCATATTGTTTTCTCTCTCCCATTTCGTTGGAAATATAAGCTTCGCCCTTTTTCCGGATCAACTCACATTTTCCCCTGTTTCTTTTCGATAAAGGTTTCCATATTTCGCGCCCGTTTTTGTCTCTGAGAAGAGCCATTTCTTTATCAGCAATTTTAATATTAAATTCCAGGAGTCCCTCATAAATCTCACCAAGGTGCCTGACCCCCAGGGAAGTATAATCGACAAACCCGGAGGCTTTTTCTTCAGATGTTGTCTCGCTGTCGAGAAGCAATGAGCAAAACGCTTCCGCAAGTGGAATATCTGTCAATTCATTGTCTCTGAGGAATTTCAATCCTTTATCAAGGTATCCGCCTGAGTCCCTGAAAAGACCACCATTATAAATGGGTAAATTACATGACGGATCGCCCCTGTTTATCTTTTTAAAGAGTGTCCTCAATTTTGCCCAGATTCCCAGCCCGTCTTTATCCAATTCACCTTTTTTTAATTTCTCAATTGCCTCGTTTGCGATCTTACTCATGCTGAATTCATGGTAATCCGGCTGATTTACAGGCAGAAGTCCCCTTGCCTCCGCATAAAGGACGAAGAGCAATCTGAACAGCAAGGTCAGCGTGGCCTCAAATAATGTGCCTTCGATTTCACCTGATTCATCGTGAATATCTTTAAAATTTCTTCGATAATATAAAAATCCGTCTGCGATTTTTTCAAATATGCTTTCATATATTCTGTCTTTTATTATTTCTCCGATTTCGCTGGAGTATTGTATGCTACCGTGGAGTATCGAATCAAGCCTTGATTTGTTGTATTGAGGTATTATATCGTGAGAGCGCTCTCCAAAAATGATATAGAAATATTTAAAGCCTTCCTTATCATCTCTATTAATGACTTCTTCAAGGTCAATCTCAAAATAATTTCCCGCCCAATTCGAGGAAAGAGTTGTATGAAGCCTCCATATTTTCCCGTTTGTCAATATCCCCCAAATATGCTTTGAAAATTTAGAAATCCTTTCATATATGTCCGTAATATACCCGGTCATCTGTGTTGTCGGGTTGATGAATCCAATTTCCCTTTTTACAGGATTCAACGGGCTGTTCCAGGATTTTGATTCAGACACAAATATTGCATTTTCCCAGTATTTCAAAAGATTCTTCCGGTTTTTCCTCGATTTTTTATAATCATCAATAGATTTGAATAATGCCTGATCCGGATGTTTGGTCTTGCCTCCTCTTTGTGTTCTCACCTGGCAATCATAATACATGCCAAGCACTTCTGTGAATATCGGTCTTATAAACCTGTCTTCCAGCTTCGCTTCTTCTCCTGGCAAGTCCAGTTTCTCATCTTTTATCCTGTGATATAACTCTTTCAATTTATTGAAATGCCGGTCAAGCTCATCGTCATCAACATCCCATAACAATGGATTCATCGGGAGTCTTTTTTCGAGGAAATAATTTGAAAAAAGCCCCTGGTTGTTGAAAGAATATGTCTCCAAATTTTTACACTCCTTATTGTCAGGTTATTATTCACCGCAGAGGTTATTGAAACAATCCTGTCCGGGATTAAATCCACACACGGCAGGCTCTACGATGCCAGTCCTTTTGTCAGGCAATATATCGCCTCTTGATTCAAGCTCACTCTCTCCTCGGCGGCTCTTTCCGCAAGACGCCGATGAAGGGATTTCGGCGCCCTGATATATATAGTGCCACTATATTCTTTCCTGCTGAGAGGCTCAGGTATCGGGTCCCCATCTTCTTCCTGTATCCTGCAGTAATCCTCGAAAACTTCTTCAATTTTTTTTAACGCTTCCTCAGGAGATTCGGCGAATGCCGACAGGGAAGGAATCTCCTTTATATACGCCACGAAGTCCCTATCTTCGGCATCATAAAAAACTTCAATTTTATATTCATAAAGATTTCTCAAGGTTATACCTCCTCACAAACAATTGATAGCATATAAGCTATCATCTGTCAAGATGGCTATAATCTTTAGGATTGGATTATAGCCTTTGTAGTAGTATCGTCTCATCCCGATTCCCTTTATTACGAGAGTTAACAAATTGTTAATATTAACTGGATTGTCATTGGCGCTGAAATGCAGTAGAATAAAAGGCACGGAAAACTATACTTTCTTTGGATTAGAGGATTATGAACATAAGAAATGTTGACATACAGCGGGGGGATAACGCCTTTCGAAAGCCGATCTCAGGAGGTAATTTGAAATCTCCGGGTTCGCTTTATGATTGTAATGATCAGTTGGTAAAAAAAGAAAGCAATAATCTGAAGCTTATAGATCCCCAGTCGATTGGAAATATCAATAAGGGCAAAGAGACTGAAAACAAAGGGCTTGGAGCCTCTGAGCTGACCGGCAAAGCCGGCACAATTGCCCTCGATGCCGCTCTTGGCATTGTTTCTTCACCTCTCAGGTCATTTCCCGGGCTTCTGCAGACTCTCCAGGTCAAAGATAACTATACCCGCTGGCATGTTAAGAGGGTGGCGGAAATCTCATCACAACTGGCAAAAGAATTAAAGCTATCGCCGGTAGAGGTGAAAAGAGTTGAGAAGGCAGCAGTCCTTCACGACGTAGGCAAGATACTGACGCCGGATAAAATCCTGGGAAATCAGGGTCCCCTGGATGATAAGGGATGGAAGATAATGAAAAGGCACGTTACGGATAGCGTCAAGCTTCTATCCGGGGTAACGGGCGGCGTAGATGACAAGGTAAAGGAATATGTTGGCGCACATCACGAACGATGGGACGGAAAAGGATACCCCAAAGGCCTGAAGGGAGATCAGAT
The DNA here is from genome assembly GCA_021107945.1 of Vulcanimicrobiota bacterium. Classification (GTDB taxonomy): domain Bacteria; phylum Vulcanimicrobiota; class JAJTBE01; order JAJTBE01; family JAJTBE01; genus JAIORV01. The sequence goes on from JAIORV010000052.1 coordinate 50,819, forward strand.
ACCCCTGGGAGCACAGATTATTGCCATCGCCGATACTTATGACGCCATAACAACAGATCGCTCATACCAAAAGGGCAGGTCGAAGGATGATGCTCTGTCTCTTATGTCTAAACTTGAGGGACAGCATAATCCAAAGGTGCTGAAAACTTTTCTGAGGATGATGGGTTACAGGGAAAACTAGATAGAGGGAATCTCTTTTATATATACCTATATACGCCACGAAGCTGCGAATGTCGAGGCTGGAAGCTTCTCCTACAGTCAATACCCCTGAATTAGCGAGTCAATATTTGAGTGATGCCAGTGTTGGTGTTGGATTACAACCACAATATTCCGATAATATCATCCACCGTTGACCGTTATTGTTAACAGTTGTTTAATATTGCCTTTGTCGCCTTTAGGAAAAGGCTCCTACAATTAGAGCCCTGCCCTTGTCGCTTTTGGGGAAGGCGTGCAGGAGTGGCGTCTTACCGTAATAATCGAGGCTGGAAGCCTCTCCTGCAAATTGGCGATCTGAACGATCTAATTCCTCAAGCTGTTCACCGGTGCCGGGATTCTGCCGCCTCTTCTGATAAATTTTGATGACGAAAACCTGTTAACAGGCATGATTGGTGCGGATCCCAGGAGTCCACCGTACTCCACAAGACCACCTTCTTTTCCTCCCGGTATCGGAAGAATCCTGACCGCTGTTGTCTTGTTGTTTATCATGCCAATAGCCATCTCATCAGCAATTATCGCCGCTATTGTCTCCACGGGAGTATCCCCCGGAACCGCGAACATGTCAAGCCCCACCGAACAAACTGAGGTCATCGCCTCGAGTTTGTCGAGGGAAAGCGCTCCTCTTTGAACCGCTCTTATCATTCCCTCATCTTCGCTGATCGGTATGAATGCGCCGGAAAGTCCGCCTACGTATGATGAAGCCATCGCTCCTCCTTTTTTAACAGCGTCAATCATCATTGCAAGCGCCGCCGTTGTCCCGTGAGTACCGCACATTTCCAGTCCCATTTCCTCAAGAATATTGGCAACGGAATCACCGGGTGCAGGAGTGGGAGCAAGTGAAAGGTCAACAATGCCGAAGTCGAATCCCAATCTTTTTGAGACCTCTCTTCCGACAAGCTCTCCCATACGTGTAATTTTGAAAGATGTTTTCTTTATCGCTTCTGCAATCTCACCCAGATCAGCGTCTTCCATTCTCGTCAGGACAGATCTGACAACACCGGGACCGCTCACCCCCATATTGATAGTACATTCACCCTCGCCGAATCCATGCATTGCGCCTGCTATAAACGGGTTATCCTCGGTGATATTACAAAAAACCACCAGCTTGGCACAACCGACTCCCTGCCTGTCCGCCGTTCTGAAAGCCGTCTCCTTTATTATCTCCGACATTCTGAGAACTGCGTCCATGTTGATCCCTGCCCTTGTCGAGGCAAGGCTCAGCGATGAGCAAACGGTATCGGTCTTTTCCAGGGTTTCGGGAATGGAGTTCATCAGGATATCGTCACAAGTTTTTATCCCCTTATGAACAAGAGCGGAGAATCCTCCGATGTAATTAATATCCAATTCTTTCGCCGCCCTGTCCATTGCATATGCTATGGGAAGGTAAGAATCTGTCCTGCAGGACGACGCGACATACGAGATGGGAGTCACGGCAAGCCTGCAGTTGGCGATGGGTATTCCGTATTCATCTGATATTTCATCTACAACCGCTCTCAGGTTCTGCGCCTTAGATACGATTTTTTCATATATCCTTTTTGCCGTTTCCTCACAGGAATTATGTGAGCAGTCGCTCAAGCTGATTCCAAGAGTGACGGTCCTTATATCGAAGTTTTCCATCTCGATCATGCGAATTGTCTCGAAAACTTCTTCTGCAGTAAAAAGCATCTGTTACCTCAATTCTATATTTAAATAAGAAATATACATTATCCGTAAGTATTCAGTTCCCCTTTACAAGAGTGACTTCCTGCCTCGAAAATCGTAGCCGTCAGTCTCTCCTGCATTAAGTGGGCTGAATAAATACTGTTACCCCAGGTTCTTTTGCATATATTCGAATGAAGTGCCACGGGGGGATCTTTTCATTATGAAGTCATAAGCCTTTTGTTTTATAATTAGCCATAAAAGCTCATCAATCATGCATAGTTCCGAGGATATTTTTCCCGTTGGATTGATCACTTGTTCGAAGAAAAGGTCAAATTTATCCTTGATATATTGGTGTGAGACCTCATCACGCATTAATTTCGCAAGGTCTCCCAGTATTTCGCCCTGCTTGCGGTAGAATGGAATTTGCCCCCTGAGAAGATCCCTTTGCTTCAAGTAATATTGATATTTCTTGCTATCCATTTTTTTGATCTCAACATCCGAATATTTCTCCAGGTTCTTCCATCGATAATTCCTTCGTTTAAGCATTCCCGGAATTCTTTTGAGGGCTATCTCTAATAAATGCTGCCCCACTCTGACTGTCTTGTCAATTTTCCTGTGATCCATTAAAAGTACATAATACCCGGCAATCTCGATAAGACTCATTCCGATAGCTTCATACGCATATTTTTTGGAGGAGGACGCTTTCAATTTGATCATAAGAACGTTTTCATCCGCTTGAAGCTCTGACAGGTTATGTTGGTAAATTTCGAAAATATCTTTTTGTCCGTATCTAAGCAGATCATCAAAGATCTCCCGGTTTCTTTTGGTAAGAAGACTTTGTAATATTGAATCATCCAGGCGATTTGTTCTTATCCATTGCGTTACCATGCGGAAGAGGAAATATCTTGAATCATCGATTAAGGAGCCCATTCTGAAAGCAAAGTGTTCACATTGGTCAATGAACTTCATTCCCAGTTTTTCATTTCCGACCATGATCAATGAAACCCCTTTTTCCAGGGAGTCGGATGCATAAGCATTAATGAGGGGCAAGGGAATCAGGTCGGCGAGATTCTCTTCCCCGGGCTCTATTGCACTTGCGTGGTTCTGCCAGTATTCCAGATTTTTCAAGATATTATACCGTAGTTAATTGTTCGACTTGAATTTATCTCTTATATTGTCCCATCAACTGCCCTCTGGCAAGTATGTGTCCTTCCATTGCCTTTTCGATCTCCACTTTTCTTGAGGCGGCAGGCAGTGCCAATTCCTTATCCAGAGCATAAATTTTGAATAAATATCGGTGAGGGCTTCCAGGAGGCGGCTTCGGCCCATAATAACCAATTCTGCCAAAGCTATTCGCGCCTTGTTTTACGGTTCCCATTATTTGAAGCAGTTTCGGGACATTTTCAGGGAGTGATGTAGTATCAGACTTGATGTTGAATATCACCCAGTGAGTCCATACGCCTGCCGTGGCGTCAGAGTCGTCGCATATAATAGCGAAGCTTCTTGTGCCTATCGGTGGTTTGTTCCAGGACAGAGCGGGAGAAACATCCATAGAATCACCGGTGAATTTCTTCGGAATAAACATTCCTTCCATAAAAGCTTCACTTTTCAGATTAAGATCAATACTCTTTCCCCCAGGTGTTGCAGTATCAATGGGAGACAGGGGAGATTGTGTAGCTACCAGGATGGGCGTCCCAACAGGCATAATTCCCATTGTCTTTTCGGGTGACGGTACAGTCGAAGATTCGATCCTTGGTTTGGGATTTTTTGCCGGAGTTACTGTTGCTCGAGGACTCCGACTTTTAGGACTGCTACAGGAGCAAAGAAGAAACATTGTTACGGCCAAAACTATGAATAGCGCCCACCAACAATTTCTTTTTTTATTCAATAGAAAATGACCTCCTTTATTTTTCTCACATTCAGGCTGCTTCCAGTGATTGATGATACTTTTTACTGCAAAGACCAATAATTTTCTTTGCGCCTGCCCTGGCGAAGACCAGGATTCTTTGCAGATTTGCATCTTTATTATTATTCCAACTAACTAAGCTGATTTCAAAAAGTATTGTCCGTTATTTTTTTACTCGAAACCTTTCTATTACGGGAGAATTAATTAATAGTTTATTTTTGCCATTTTCTAAAAATGGCTTTTCATAAGAGAAAATCGTTAAAGGGTATTTTCTTTCTTGTGAAAATATCTCCTCCATCGTAACTCCTTGAAAAATATTTTATGGAAGAGACATCCCCATCCCGATAAAATGAAGGATTAATTTGATATTATGTTAAAATAACCTGATACGGGATTTAATCTAAAACTCAGGTAAGGATGTTGAAATTATCGAATGGATATGATTGGTGATATACTTCTCGATCGCTACCGCATTGATCTTATGATTGGCGAAGGTGGCATGGGCAAGGTATTTCGAGCAAAGGATATGTACACGGGAAAAGATGTAGCTGTCAAAATTCTCAAGGAAGAACTGTCTTTGAAATCCACATATCTCCGGAGGTTCAAACGTGAGATAAGATCCGGAGGAATGCTGGATCATGAAAGCATAGTAAAATTACTTGATAATGATAAGATAAACGGAAAGCCTTTCCTTGTGATGGAATATGTGGAAGGACAGAATCTCAGGCATTGGTCGAGAAATAAAAGACGCGCAATTCCACTTCTTCTTGAAAAATTCGAGATGATCTGCGATGCCATCGATCACGCCCACAAGCTTGGCATTATTCACAGGGATATGAAACCAGAGAATGTACTTGTCACATACAACGGCAAGGTAAAAATAATGGATTTTGGTCTTGCCCGCAAGGTGCAAGAGACAAGCATGATCACATCCCCGGGCACATTTATAGGGACGGTTGTATATACTTCACCGGAGCAGGCATCCGGCAAGGAAGTTGACCACAGGTGCGACCTATATGCAATAGGCGTTATGATGTTTGAAATGTTGTCGGGCAAACTTCCATTCAAGGGAGATGACCCTATATCGGTTCTTTTCCAGCATATTCACAACGACCCACCCTTTATCAGGGAATTCGGTAAGCATATACCTGAATCAATCGAAGTATTCCTCCAGAAAGTCATGGCCAAGGAACCTCCGGAAAGACCTCAGACGGCAAAAGAAATGGCACAGATAATCAAAGCTATCAGGCTTGCCCTTGTCGGCAGTTCAGCATCACATGGTAAGGTTGTCTATCCCGGAACCAGGAGAAAAACCGCCATACCGCAGCAAGTGAAAAGAGAAAAGAAAGAGTCGGAGCCTTCAACTAAGGCAAGTGTGAAACCTGTGGGATCGGTGGAAGTCTCTTTCCTGTTGCTTGAACTTTCGGATTTTACTACATTGACCAAAAGTATCGATGCAAGAACAGTATTGGAATTCCTGGATAATTTCTCCCGGAGGATAGATTACGACATTACCCGGCATGGAGGCAAGGTCATACAAAGCAGCGGTCCCAGCGCATTTTATATATTCCGCTCGACGGACAGCAAGGAATATGCCATGGATGCCGCTCTTGCCGCTATTGAATGTCAACGCTCCATGAAAGAGATGAAAGAGGGAAAAGGAGCTATCCCGTTCAGACGAATATCAATGAATGTGGGAATTCAAACAGAAAAAATCCCTGCCGAGTTTTCAGTCGAGGAAGGATTCTCGAAAATAATAATAAGAGGAAGCCTTTATCACACCGCCAGATTAATTCAAAAACGAAGCAAATCACTAAGGGGAGATTCCATCCTTGTCTGTGAAAACACATTCAAAAGAGCACAAGAGAAAATAGAAGGCTCCATTTATAAAAAGATGTATGTAAGAGGAAAACGGGATCCGGTGATTGTTTATAACGTGGATTGGTAGAAGAGTATGGAGGGCGGAAGGCGGAGACCGGATGACGGAAAATAGGTCGTATAGCGAGTCAAAACCCGGGATTCATTTATTCTCATATAATTCGCAACGAAAGGAAACCTAAAATGAGAGACAAAAAACAAATTGAGGAGAAAGCTCAGAAGCTCGTTGAAATGACATCAGGTTTCTGCAAAGAGCGACTTGACGAGGATTATGAAGGCTTGTGCAAAAAGCTGATCTTGAAAATGAGCAGGAAGCGGAATGTCCCCTTTCTTACAGGAAGGTTGAATATCTGGGCGGCTGCGGTCGTTTATTCCCTCGGACAGATTAATTTTCTCTTCGACAAACAAACCAAGCCTTATGTGAATGCCGACGATATATGCGGCTATTTCAAAACATCCAGGACCACGACCTCGCAAAAAGCTAAGAAAATCAGAGATATGTTTAAAATGACATATTGGGACGCTGAGTTTTCCAGGCAACAAATGATGGACGATAATCCGTATGCCAAATTTGCAATGGTTGACGGTTTTATTGTGTCTGTCGATGACTTGCCAGAGCCTTGATGAGGACGAATAATCCAGGGTATTCCATAATTGGATTGAAGTATATAATATAGAATATGAAAATATTGGGCGCTGCCCCTAGTTTTCCGGGAGTGTCCTCACCGGAGCCTGAAGTATATGACCCCGGCAAAGGTTATGGATGTGGATAGAAGGGGATACCGGCGTCAGCATAGAAGGAGAGGGCTAAACCAAACCGGACCGGATGAAGGTTCTTCTTCACACCTTGAAGTTAGTAAAAAACCTGTCATAACAATGGGGTCGCTTAATGGACATAAAAAAACGTCCAAATCATAAGATATACATTCAAGTGCTTCGTAAAATGTCGCCTGAAGAAAGGTTGCTCAAGGCATTTGAGTTGTCTGAATTTGCCAGGCAGCTTTTTATTCATGGGTTGCGCAAGAGGTTCCCGAATCTTGACAATGAAGAATTCAAAAAACTACTCCTGGAGCGTCTGGATAAATGTCACAACAGGAATTATTAAAAAAGGTTATTCAAGTACTTGCTCAAGTTGGAATCCAATATATGATAACGGGTTCTACCGTTTCAAGCTTACAAGGCGAACCACGGGCCACCCATGATATAGATATAGTCATTGCTATTCAAAAATCACAAGCTATGAAATTAGTCGAAGCTTTCCCTGTGTCGGATTTTTATTTAGATGAAGACAGTATTCTTGATGCAATTAACAGGCAGAAGATGTTTAATCTAATTGATATAAACAGTGGGGATAAGGTTGATTTTTGGATGTTAACCGATGCGCCTTTTGACCGGTCACGTTTTTCACGCAAGGTTAGTGAAGAATTTATGGGCATATATATGCAATTCTCAAGCCCGGAAGACACAATCCTGGCTAAATTGAGATGGGCAAAACTCTCAGGTGGCAGTAAAAAACAATTTATCGATGCCCTACGGGTTTATGAAGTGCAGTATGGCAAATTAGACATAGATTATCTTGGAGATTGGGCAAAGAAATTAAAGGTTGAATCATTGTGGAAGCGATTATTGGAAGAAGCGGAAACAATATAATTGAGGTACGGCAATAGAAAAAAAACAAACCTGATATGTGTGCTTCAAGAAATCAGGTGTGATAATTCTCCTTGCATTGACGACCGAATTTTTGCCGGCTGATGGCGAATTGGTATTAATTTGCGGTTGTCAGTTATCGGTTATCGGTTGTGTTTTTTTACCGCAAAGACCACAAAGGACGCAAAGGGGAATGGATTGCGAGAGGTCAACCAAAGGGGTCAGGTCTTGAATTTGGTAATTTCTACCTCTTTCAAATCCTCCCGATCCTTTATTTCTCTTTTTCATCTTCCATCTCTTACCCATATTTCTTCTTTTACTTCTTTTCACGCTGATTCTTCTCTTTCCTCACAATCTTACTGAGAGTTGAATTATGGATCTTTAAGAAATCCGCTATCTCTTTAAAGTATAGCCATATTCGACAATGTCAACTTATTACCAGAAGCCTGGAAGACAATCTTTCCATCTTGGGAATTTCCTTCGTCTTTCACTTTCTCTCGTTATAAAAAATTATTATTTTCAAGACCATACACCTACCCCTTTTCCAAGACCTGCCCCAAATCTCTCTATCTCTTGTCATTTTTCTGAGCACATCAATTTTTTCCTATAAGCAGGATTCCCCAATTTTCAGAATGAATTATGGCCGGGTATGAATTCTTTATAAGGAGTATTCGGCTTGGAAGTAAAATTTCTTGAAAATTATATGTTAAAATGCAAAGGAAAAATTCTTGTTCAGGAAGGTAACCCATTATTTGCTGAAGTGATGGAAATAAAAGCCATTCAGTATTCTGCAGAAGAAGATTGTTGTCCGGTTTGTCGTTATTTTGATGGCGTGCTTTTCGATCCTTTATCCCCAGAATATGAGGAGTTTGCTCCAGCAAATAAATATTGTTTAAATAAAGAATGTCGTTGTATTCCTGTATATACTGGTAAAGATGAGATTGGAACAAAGCCTGAAAAAGTGAGGAGACCATCTAAGCAGCTATTAGAGACGGGAATTCCAACTCAAGAAGATTTAGATTTTATGAATAGGGATGAAATTGCTAATAAAAAGAAAGAAGAAAGAGAGAGAAAAAAAGAAGCAAGAGTGCAAGTCCAAAAAAGACAGTTTGAGGAAAATATTGAGAAGGCAATTTCTTTTATCGATGAAAAGCAATTAGATAAAGCAGAAAACATTCTTATCAAAGCATTTAAAATTAAAACAGTTCATATGTATTATAAAATACAGGCAATCAAAAAACTTATTAAAAAGAAAAAATATGACATTGCATTTGGGTTTGCAGATGAAAATTACAATAATGAATTATTACAAATGGAAAAACTAAGAAATATGAAGTCAAAAAAAAATGATTTAATCTATAGAATTAATATCTGTAAAAAAAATCTAAAAGAATTGATCCAATTAAAAATTAACATTTTGCAAAAAAAAGGCAACATACAGAAAGCCTTGGATATATTCGAAGAAAAACTAAAATTGCCTTGGAATGCAAGCGAATATTTAGGAATGGCAAAAACAGCATTAAAGGCAGAAAGGGAAGATCTTAGTAAAAAGTATTGTAAATTAGGTTTAAAGATAAATTCAAAACATAAATCTCTATTGAAGTTTAGTGAGAAATTTGGGATCAAGTTGAAGAGTAGAGATTTACAACTCACCAAAAAGCCAGAAGTAATGGCTAAACCAGATGAGTCCCAAAAAAGATGGTGGGAATTCTGGAAATGACTTTAGAAGAGGCATGGGGTCAAAAAAATTCGCAATCTCATTAAGAGTATAACCGTGGGTCAAATAAGCACAATAAATCCTTTCATTCCTCACCTTCTTATCCTCAAATAAAGAATTACCAATTTCAAGACCTGACCTCTATCTTGTTTGCCCCCCAGCTTGTTGGAACATTGAACTTACCCGGTCTCACCGGATTTATCCATCTCGACTTCATAAATATCAAAAAATGTCTTTTCCAATTCGTCAATTTTATCTTTGTGTCCCAGATTCTCTATAAAATCCATAGCCCGTAATGATGCTAGTAGAGAAGTAAAACCTAACATTAAAGCCTTGTCTCCTTGTTTTTTTGCTTCCTTGGTAACATTTGTATAAAGTATCTTGTCATTTTTTCTTTCCATTTTTGCTGCAAGTCCATGCGGATTGAAGTGTGCTATATTACAAAGATCCTTATACATTCGATAATGAAGTCCTTTATGTGTTTTCTCAGGTAGCAATCCAAACATGTCTTTATATGTTACTCCGCCATACCATTCCTTATGATATCCCCCCTTTTTTGTTAGAAAATCGCCTTTTATCTGATTATAGTTTTCAATGATTTCTCTCCTATCATTATCAGGACACTTTATTCCAAACTCCTCATTATCGATCATTTTATAATAATCTTCCATGTAGCCAAATTTACACCATTTATCCGCCTTTTCTTCGTGCAATGCATAATTAAGTTGAGCCAATCCCTCGAAGGCATGTCTTGCCAATATTGACGCACTTAAGGGTCTTTCCTCTTCAAGCAGAATTAATATATCCATCAAAGTATCAATTTGGCGGTAGATAAAAAAGGTAACCATATGTTTTTCATAGTACTCATTTTCTGTTTCCCATTTCATACGACGCCCATTTAATTGTTGGGTAATAGCCTGAGAAACATCCAAAAGACGATCGCATATTTCCTCAGCCATTTGTGTTTTGTTTTTCATATGATTATCCCCCATCATTTTGTTTGAGTAATTATATCATAATCAAATTTTGTTGAAAAGCCTCTTTCCATTCTTGGACTTTGAGCATCTATGGGGTCAGGTCTTGGATTTGGCAATTTCTATCTCTTTTTAATTCTATGCCCTCTGGACAGTCACCCTGTCATCAGAATCATCCTGCCACGGGGAGCCTTTTTGGAAATAGTCGAAAAACACCTTCTGGCACTTGCCGATTTCTTTTTTGTCTTTAGCATCGGCGAAGCCTTTGCCATTAGCTACACTGGTATTCATGGCAACGGTGTATTCTTTATCTGGATCCAGGGGCTTCCCATCTGCTGTTGTTATCGAGGTTACTCGTTTGCCCTCGGGGCGGGAGGGATCGTATTTGTATTTGAATCCCGCCGGGATCCTTATTCCCCTGCTGCCGTCTTTTAAACGATTTTCAATCTCTGTGATAACCTGTTGTCCTGTGGTTCTGACGGTACATAGGTTCTCTTCCGTGAGAGGAAAGGCGCCATACAGGCTCTTATATGTCACATCGCCCTTTTTTATATTTCCCCTTAACATCTTGGCACTGCAAAGCCCGATATCAGCACCCGATGCTTTAAATAGACTGTCGGTGAAAATCTGGTTCAATTTTGCCGCTTCCTTGTAAGCATAGTGGAGATCTTCCCCTGCGCGCCCCATAACCTCCGCGCCCTTTTTATCCGCCATCATCAGGTAAGGTGTTATTATATCCAATATTTCCGGGTCCGGTTCAATATCTTTTACTATGATGGGAATCAGCTTGGCGTTATGCCCGGTGATTTTTTTGGAGGCAGGATCCAATTCCAACTCCAGGTTCCCCAAAAACCGACTCTGTGAACCTGCCTGAACTATGATTGTATTCCCCTCCCGATGTCCTTCCGGGAGTTCCGTGTGGCTGTGGCCGCCGACAATTACATCAATGCCCTTCACCTTCTGCGCCAATTCCTTATCTGCCTTGAAGCCAAGATGAGATAACACAATCACCATGTCCGCGCCTTTTTCCTTCACCTCGGGCAGATATTTTTTCACCGTGGCGGCCCCGTCGTCGAAGCGTATTCCCTCTAATTTCTCTTTATCAACATAGCGTACCGTATCAGGGGTATCGAGCCCTATGATTGCGATGTTTACGCCCTTAACATTCTTCATAACATAAGGCTTCGCTCCGTCGAAAACATTCCCATTGTCCGTCCTGACCACATTGGCGGCAACCACGGGAGAATTTAGATCCTGCACGATGGTTTTCAGCTCTTCCCTACCCCATTCGAAATCGTGATTTCCAAGGGCGATGGCGTCAAATTTTATCCGGTTAAATGCGTCGGTAACAATTTTTCCACGCGTCACATAAGAGACCATTGTACCCTCGGCAAGATCGCCGGCGTTGAGGGTCAGCGTCCCATCAGAATTTTTCTCTTTTTCACTGTCAATAACGGTCTTCATATAGGCGACGCCCCCCACAGGGCTGTCCTCGGATATTTTCAGATCTTCCATCGGTTCAACCGCGCCATGAACATCATTCAAGTGAAGGATGTTAATCTTAATTGCTTCCTTCTCATGAGCGGGTTTCTTCCCAATAGAAACGGAATCAGCAGGAAGAGCGGGTTCCGGATCATTCTTTGCAATATTCTTTGCATTTGGGCCGATCCTGATTTGCTGAGATTTAATTCTCTTAATATCCAACGCCCTACTCCTCCAAATAAAATCCAAAACGCCCCGCGCCTATGTTTATATTCTATCATATATTTATGATTATCGGGAGTAACCTGATGTTAACTTTGTGTAAACTTGGTGAGAGAATGGGGGTGGGAAAAAATATTCTTTTATTACACAACTTGCCACTTTTTTGACATTTTTCATATAACTCGTTAGAATAAGAAGAAATCTTCAAAAGAAGCGGCCATCAAGTTTGAGGGGGAAGGGTTAATCATGCCCTGGATTGACACAGATGCATTTACAGCGTCAGCCATCGCTGTTTCCATACCGTTCACAATCTTTGTCATCCTGTCTATTAAAATATTTTTTGACCTGAATTCCTGTGAACCATCCAGGGCTAATGAACAAATTCGAAATTTACTGGGCTTGACATTTGCCATCATTATAGGCTCGGCAATTATGGGAATAGCACTCCTGAATGGAACGGGACAATTTAGCAGAATTTTTTACATTCCGGGTTTTTGGGCAAAATTCAAAATTATTTACTCAATTTTGATTCCATACATTTTCAGCCTATTGATTATGTTCGGCATTTATGGCTGGGCAAAAAGAAAGTATATTCCAGTAAAAACTGAAGAAAAAGAAGCTATTTTAACCTGGCCTGTTTCGTTGATCATTATTTTCATGATTCTCTTCCTGGCTTTCTGTGCCATAATTGGATGGCTTTTTACTTCCTATCTAAAAAAGCCCGAATTGCTTTTTATGATCATAAATCTCCCGTTTTTCGCCGTGTATTTCATTTACATTCCTTACTTGCGGTTCTCTGGAAAAGCAAAAGAAATAAAGGATGGAGAGATTTTCGAGGATTACCGGGATCTCCTGAAAAAGTCGGGAATCGGGCAGAGAAGGTTATGGCTTACCTCTACCGACAAAGAAAAGGCAAATGGGTCGGAGGCAGGAATTCTACAGAGGCTGGGAGGCATATTCCTCGATCAATCGCTTGTCAACTCATCAAACAGGGACGAGATCAGATCTATTATCGCCCACAAAATATGTCATATTAAAAAGAGGCATTATCTCGTCTCATTATTGATTTCACTTGTATTTGTGGGAATATGCTGGTATTTCTTTTTGGTCGGATCAGGGGAGATTGTATTTGTTCTTGTTGTTATCTATTGGTATTTTTTCTTTACATATATTCGCAGAAAGCAGGAATACTCGGCAGATTTATATGCCGCCCGGTTGACCGGCGCGGCGAATACCATCTCCTCTCTCGAGAAAATGGGGCGGAGATGCCCGGAGCAAGCAAAATCAAGTGCGGAGCAGGCAAAATTAAATATTCCAGTAATATTCAAGGCAGATGAGAGCGTTGATTTATGTGATACTCATCCGACACTCAATAAAAGAATCAGGCATATTCAGAAGGCATTTCCGAATGAGATACCGGCGGGTCATAAAGGGGTCAGATCTTGACCCTACCCACACCCAATGATACAATAATATAACATTAAGATTCGCTTTCAAACTTAACTCAAGGAGGGATACTATGTCAAGAAAGATTCATGTAACGTTTTTCATTGTTCTATTAATGTGCGCCTTGATGTTCGGCTTCTTCTCAACCGAAGTCCAGGCGAGGACACAGAAGCGTTTAAGCAAGAGAACGCGGCTCAGACCTGTCAATTGGCGCCCCGGTAGAAAATTGTGGTTCGCCGCCGGTAATTATTGGATTGATGATTTGGAAAAAGGAGTACAAAGCGGCACCCTTGATCAGACGGTAACTCTGAAAATATGGAATTCAAAAAGGAGTGTGAGCTTCGGTAAAGGTTTCATCAGATTTGAGAGAGGTGGAGGTGTTAAGAAAGGAGTGTTAGCCAGAGACACAACTTTGTATGTGGTGAACAGAAAAAGGCAAATCAAGTTTATGGGCGGAAAGAGTGTTGAATTTGGCTGGGACGGAGGTGTAATGAAAGGTACCGTCGCTCAGGGTACGGCTTTTTCAACTAGTTTAATAAAGCGTGGCGGAGGTACAAAAACCTTCCCAAAAGGCACCAGAGTAACTTTTAACGGGGCAGGAGTACCCACCAGTATTGTGGCACCTTCGCGCACCACCACTTCAGGCCGGGTGCGCACGCTCTTCAAAAACCATAAAATGAAACCTGGCGAATCCAGGACAGTTAAAGGTGGCGGAACCTCACCGAGATTTGTCCTGAAGTATCCCTGCAAAATAACCAGGATAATGACCTATCACTTCAATAACATGAGAGGAAGCCCGATAGGAACAATAGCACTAAGGAGCGCTTCAGGGAAAGTCTATGGACCCTGGAAAGTGGAAAGACGTCCCGGTTTCCCCATTGAATCCATGCAGTGGAGTGTAGATCCAAATGTGGTAATCCCCGCCGGCACCTATACGGTCATAGACTCCAATCCGGGTACTTGGTCCCAAAACAGCGCATCTCGCGGCCATGGTATGACAATAGTAAATGGAATAAGGATCAAGTGAATAAGAGCCTATCCATCAAGGACCTGACCCCTATCTTCCGCTTTGACACAACCCGCACACTGCGATAAAATGCCATAATATTAAGAAGGAGTTACGCATTTTTGAGATGGAATAGCTTGGATTCGTCATCCTGAACTTGTTTCAGGATCTATTGGTCGAACGGTATCATTATTAGATTTCGAAACAAGCACAGCACAGGTTTCGGAATGACATTTGCGTAAGTTCTGATTAAGATTTACTTTCCAATTTAACTTAAGGAGGGATACTATGTCAAGAAAGATTCATGTAACGTTTTTCATTGTCTTATTAATGTGCGCCTTGATGTTTGCCTACGACGCAGGCGTAATGAAAGGTACCTTCGCTCAGAAGACGCCTGGTGAGCAACGGCTTTTCTATAACGGGAACGTTGGCGGAGTTGCTAATGGCGGGACCTCACCGAGTTTTGTCCTGAGGCAGCCCTGCAAAATAACCTATATAATGACCTATCACCATAATCACGGGAGAGGATGCCCGGCAGGGACAATAGCACTAAGGAGTAATTCAGGGAAAGTCTATGGACCCTGGAAAGCAACCCTGAATAGAAGTACGCGCTACTGGGAAGTACGTCCGGGTGTGGTATTCCCTGCCGGCACTTATGCGGTCTTGGACTCCAGTCCAGGTACGTGGGCACAAAATAGCGGATCTCGCGGACATGGTATGACGGAGATAAGGGGAATAAAGATGAGGCCGACGCACACACCTTCAAGGCCGACGCACACCCCTTCAAGGCCGACGGACACTCCTCACGGGGTATGGGTGTTTGTGAAGAGAGAATTTAAGGACGAAACGGGCAAAGATAGCAGCGCCTACTACAACCACCAGATTAAATTCACCCAAAGGGGCAGTACGCTATATGCCACCACCAGCAGGGTCTGTAGGGAACTGAATATGACGGGCACCGTGCAAACCTCTCATACCTGGTCGCCAGTGCCGCCCGCGCGCCTTGTGGGTGGGAAGAAGATGCGGTTCAAAGTGACTGCCAGCGTGACAGGAAACTGCAGTTTCCCCAGGTTCTTCAGCGGATATACGGCAATCGATACTACCTTCCATGGTGGTGTTCTCGTTTCTGCCTCGACGGTCAATTGGTGCACGACGGACCCGGCTCCCCCGTCCGTGTCCAAGGTGGGCGAGTGGAAGGTCCGCGAGGGAAGCAAGGGGCAGAAAATGATAATTGCATATGTTCTTCTAGGTTCCGGAGGAAGGGGCACCATGATTTACCACTATGTATGGAAAGGTATAGGGCCGACGCACACCCATTCAAGTCCGACACGCCCTTCGCTGGGTTCGGAGCGGCTTACCCAGTGTATGTCCAACTGCAAAAACATCGGCACCGCCCTGGAGATGTATTCAACTGACAACTCAGGCCATTACCCCACGAGTTTGAAGAAACTGGTCCCCGATTATCTCAAGTTCATTCCTACCTGTGCGGCGGCGGGGAAAGACACGTATTCGGCGACATACGAATCCGGAATGAATCCTGACTGGTACAAGTTCCACTGCTCCGGGGCACACCATACAAAAGTTGGGGATCCACCCAACCATCCCCAATATAATTCTACACAGGGATTGATATCGACACGCCCCCCCACCCCTTCAAAGCCGACGCGCACTCCCACCTCATCTGGAGGGCAGCGGCTTACCCAGTGTATGTCCAACTGCAAAAACATCGGCACCGCCCTGGAGATGTATTCAACTGACAACTCAGGCCATTACCCCACGAGTTTGAAGAAACTGGTCCCCGATTATCTCAAGTTCATTCCTACCTGTGCGGCGGCGGGGAAAGACACGTATTCGGCGACATACGAATCCGGAATGAATCCTGACTGGTACAAGTTCCACTGCTCCGGGGCACACCATACAAAAGTTGGGGCTCCACCCAACTACCCCCAATATAATTCGACACAGGGATTAATACGAAGATAATTTGTATTGGCGCAATTGCAAAGATCAAGTATCCAACTAAATTGGAAGGAGTCTGCAATGAAAGAGCCGCCGATCCTGTGGGAAGAAGAAATAGAGGTTAGATATGTTGAGACCGATCAAATGGGGGTTGTCCACCACACTTATGTTCTCATCTATTTTGAAATTGCCAGGACGGCTCTTTTCAAGAACTTCATAAAAAGTGTCATGGGTCAGGTCTTGAATTTGGTAATTTCTACATACATTTTTCAAGACCTGACCCCTTAATATTCTGACAGGATCAGTGGCGGGAATGACGGTCTCTCCCGGCAAAGGGATCTTACTTCAGATGGCTAAATACTTGAGAAGAATCTATTAGCTGTCTTCAGGAAATATTGTCTTATTGGGAGGCGAGACGCCTCCCCTACCGGTGTGGGATGTGACATGGTGGCTGCGGCGTCTCGCCGCAGAAAAAACGGACATCATTAATTATAAAAAGCTTTAAGAAGAAAGTGGAGGATTAGATGTCACATAAGAAAATTCTGTTTCCGATCCTGATCCTGGTGGTTATAGTGGCTCTGTTATGTGTGGGAGTATTCATCTACAAAAAGAATTTTCAAAGCTCCGAGTCGGCGGAGAATTCAATATCGGTAACAGTCGGAACTTCAACAAAGGCGAAAATCACGCCTCTTACCTCAAAAACTATGGAGCCATCCGACGAGGAGCAGACTCTCTCCTGGAAAGACCAGGTCAAGGTTACCTTTCCCGGCGGCGCATTTAAGAACAAACAGAAGGTAACCATATCCTCGGTGGAAGGCGCTCCGGCAATCGGAATCAAGTGTCTTAAAGGACTTGGAGCCTACGACATTTCCGCCGGTGACAGGCGTGAGTTCGACAAGCCGATAATCATCGAGCTTGCTTATGATCCCGCAAAGATAAAAGGAGATTATCCTCCTGAAGAATCTCTTCTTGCAGCTTACTGGGACGAGAGGCAAAAAACCTGGCAGATTGTTCCGACAGTTGTGGATACCAAACGGAATGTGGTACTGATCGGTACTAAACATCTAAGCCTCTGGGAGAGTTGTTGTCTCCTAGCAGGTTGGAGAATCGAAGAAACTGAACATTTTAAAATTGCTTATGACCCAGACTCCAAAAAAGAAGTAGAAGTTGGCATTTTATCAGCTAGATATAAAGGAAAGTCTATTACTAAATATCGTTCTCATGA
Source organism: Vulcanimicrobiota bacterium (assembly GCA_021107945.1). Classification (GTDB taxonomy): domain Bacteria; phylum Vulcanimicrobiota; class JAJTBE01; order JAJTBE01; family JAJTBE01; genus JAIORV01. Next base: position 68,138 of record JAIORV010000052.1, read on the forward strand.
GGACTTTGCCAATCTGGTGGGAGGCCTCCTCGAACACGCCTACAAGAAATATACAAATAAAAAAAATGGATTTAAACCGCCATGGATGATCAACTGGACGGAAGTTCCATTCGCTCTTTTTTCTGCCCCGGGAACCTGCACAAAAATCTGGGTGTTCATAGATGTTAATCCTAATCTTGACGCTTCGTGGGGTGAAAAGCTTGATGCATCACAGCGTGAAAAATTAGTGGGCACCATTCACCTCTTCCACGAATATGCCAGCCAGGATGCACTTCGGCAGGAGTCGGCTCATGAATTGTTTCACTCAGTTCAGAACGAGTATATGAATTTCGTTTCCATGGCGAGTCGAATATGGTTTATGGATGCTACAGCCGATTACGCCGGTGAGAAAGTAGCCTGGGATCACATCAAAGAAATGAAAGTAATGGGAGAAGGCATTAATTTTAAATATATTGAGAAACCGATAACAGATAAAGGTCAACGGTATAGAACATCTCATTTCATCGATTACCTGGTTAAGAAAGGAAGCGCTGACTTCAAGGAAATGTTTGAAGAAGTAATGAAAGGCGGGTCGCCGACAAACAAGATGAATGGATATCTTAAGAAAAAAACCGGTAAAAGCCTTGGATACCATTACCGGGGATTTGCCGGATGGCTACTATTCGATCCATCGGGACCGATACCAGCCGCAAAAACAGGCCGCGATCTATTATATCAAGGAACCTTTCGGAACGACCCAATGTTACTCAATAAAAAAGAGGTCGAATGGAAAGTCGAACTGAAGGAGCAGTACACGGGGAAATTGTGGGGCATTATGGCTGAGATTGACCCAAAGAAGAAAGAGAGAACGCTGAAAATCGAAATGCTGGAGAAGTCCGGAGACGGTTTGTATGCCGATGTTTACATGCTGAAGAAGAATAAACGGGCTATCGGAACCAAAACGGTCAGCTTTCCATACGACATCCTTTTAAAAGAGGGCGACGAGTTCAACGTGGAGCTGGAGGATGGCGATGCGCTCTATGTCCTGGCGGTTAACACAAGCGTTAATAATCGCTCGGCGCGCATCAAGGTTAGTGAGGTCGGGAGTTGTTGGAAGCTGGTAGAGACCAAGCACGACGGAATGAGGGACCCCAACACTAATGCTGAAACATGGAAAGGAACAAGCCAAAGCGGTTGTTTAAGGGAAAATTACACCAGAGATTGGTACCATATGGTGGACAACAGCAAAGTTGCTGAAATACAATTCTCGGACTATGTTAAGTGGACCCCCCCACCCAAGGAGCCAAAACTCGGTGACAAATGGGATGGGAAATATGAAGGGGCATTTACAGAATTTCGATTTCGTCGTCTCGAAGAGGGATCTGATAACATTCCCTTATATCAGATAAGGATCGAAACGTATGGCCATTTCGTAAGCTCCCCCAGCACGTACAAAAAAATTAACATCGGGCACTTATGGCCTAATTGGTCAGAAACAGGCAGATCAAAAACAGCTGAACAAATAATTTTTGACGTAAGATCAGATAAAAGCCCTCGCATAAAACCGAAATCGACAATTTTATTCCCCGATAATATTGATTCTTCCAACAGAAGCCACAAATTTTGTGTTATTGTAGTTAAGGCAAAGCTCGGTGCTTCCGAAGATACCTACTATTACATTTACGAGTGGGTTCCCAAATAAATTCCAGATGTTTCGGGAGATACACCCGATGATACTGATACTGCTGATGAACCATCACCCACCGTCGAGGGAATAGGCGCCAGGTTGTCAAATTTGCTAAATGTGATCAGGAGTTACGCATTTTGTCATTGCGAGGAGCGCAGCGACGAAGCAATCTCAACGCTCTTTGTCTATTCAGCCCCTTTTTGTGGGGGATTTCTAAACCTTGATTTCACAACGTTTCAGGCTGGTCGGGAGACCAGCCTCTACCCAGATATCACGGAATTAATAATGGTCAAAAGTGTTAATTTCATTTGATACTCTGCGGTGAATAATTACCAATGGAAGTGATTGAATGATAAGAAGAAAAGTCCTTATTTGTCTGCTAATAGCCCTTGTAGCATTTATGTTCCTGGCTTCGTGTAAGTCAAATAGGAGCAGGCAATTCCGAACGGAAGACTTTAAATTTTGCGATGGCGAAAGAGGCGCTGAAAAAGAAAGCTTTAAGGATAGCGAAACCGTATGGATCTACTTTAAGGTAAAGGGCTTTAAGAAAAACGAGAACGGCGACATCTGGCTCCAGGAAGATCTGAAGGTTAGAGATTCTTCCGGAATAGTAATAATAGATAAGCCCAACATCCTCGATCTAAAAAAAGAAAAATCGAAGACTTGCAACCTGATAAACACAAATAATTATATAGAGCTTTCGCCAGTTGTAAGGCCTGGCAAAACCACGGTACAAATTACACTAAGGGACAAGATAGGTGGAGGTAGTAAAACAATCGAAAAGACTTTCACCATCCTCGATACTGTGCAAAAACCTCCGGAAGTAAGTGAGCCGGCCCCCATCGGTGAAGTTGCACAAGAACCTCCGGATGAACCGATCCCCACCGGTGAGGCTACACAAGCTCCTCCGGATGAGCCGACCTCCACTGATGAGGCCACACAAGAACCTCCGGATGAACCGACCCCCACCGATGAGGTTACACAAGCTCCTCCGGATAAACCGATCCCCGCTGTCGAGGTAACACAAGCTCCTCCAGTTGTACATAAGCCGACTGCCACCGGTGCAGGTGATATGCAACGGATAAAGGCGGTACTGAAAGACGACGGGTCAATAAAAGATGTAAGGATTGCCGGAACGTGGGCGATGGCTAATTGGGAACAGGATCCCGGCGGTGGTTATATCCTGCTCCACAAGCTTGATGGAAAATGGCGCATAATGCATGGAGGCGGAGGAGAAATGGGTGCTGAAAGTCTTTTCGCATTTGGCGTCCCCCCGGAGTCATGGACTAAACTTAACGGCCGCAAGTTTTCTCCCGATGCCGTGAAAGCAGCGCTGAAAAGCGGTCCCCGGTGGACTGGGATGACTTCAAAAAGCAAAATGACGCAGGACGATCTGAATGGGAGAGGTTTCTGGGAGCTTACTCTTATGAGAAATGAAATTTATGCAAAGTACGGAATGGCTTTTAAGGATCCGGAGCTTAGCGCCTACTTTAATAGTAAGAAATGGTATAAGGTGAATCCTTCCTTCAATGGCAATATGCTCACTAAAACTGAACGGTCTAATGCTTCATTTATCATGGGCTATCAGAAGCGTAAAAAACTTCTGTATTAAAGAATTACAAAGGGAAAAGGAAGGCTTATATGACAGAGAAAAAAGAGGAAACAAAAAAAACAGAGAAAAAGAAATCTATTATCATGAAGATTGTAGGAGTCATTCTGGTAATTTTTTTCGCATGTGTGGTCTTTATTCTTCTCCCAATGTTCGTCCCCTGGGGCCCCCAGTGTAAGGCAACACGTCCGGTGATTAAGAAAGTTCCTCCTGAGCGGAATGCCTGGGTGGAGTACAATAAGGCAATCGCTCAGGAACCCGTGAAGAAGATACAAAAAAATTATAATCGTTTACCTGAGTGGATTAAAGAAATTCCCCGGGATCATGCCTTTACAAAGGAGCAAAAATCTTATCTCGATCAGTTCAGCGAGGCATTCACTCATCTTCAAAATGGGGCAAAACTTCCGGAAGCACAATATTCCACTGAACTATATACGGGAAGGCTGGCAGATTTGATGGCAACTATCCAAAAAGGGGACTGGACATGATTTACAGCCTTACTACAGTGCCTGCATGGGACTTACCAAAAACAGAAGAAAAGAAATAAGTCGGGTTGAAAATAGAGTAAAGGCCTGATCCCTCGGTTCCTCAAAACAAGCAAAGTGTTAATGCTATTTCAACTCTTACCTGATAGCAATGTGATATCAGCATGTTGAGGGGTCATGGGGTCAAGTTGAAAACTGTGGGTCAGGTCGTGTATTTGTTAATTCCTGCGTCATTAATTCCGCTCCTTCCCTCTCCTCACAATCTTACTTACCGTTGAATAATGGGTCTTTAAAAATCCGCTATTTTTTAAAAGTTAAGTACGAGACATGGGATCAGGTCTCTTGACTTCATTGAAATGATGATTTATAATGTAAATATATTATAATTATTTTGTTATTACAGTTTATATACTTTGTATATTTCTGGAGCAGCTTCGTTTATTATAAAAAAGTTTCGAATGGGATGAGGTAAACGAGGAATAGAAAAGGGAAGTGAATATTGTGGCAAAATTACCTGAATTTAATAACGAAGAAGAAAATTTTGAATTCTTCGAAAACCATAGCGGCGTTGATTTTACGGATGAAGCCATGGAAACTAAATGCCCGGTAAAGGATCGCAGACCCAAGAAGGTGATTACAACAATAAGAATTGACCCAAATTTAAAAGAAAATCTCAAGAAAATTGCAAGATATAAAGGGATTCTTTACCAGACCCTCATTAACATGTGGCTTACTGAAAAGTCGAGGGAAGAGATTCGAAGAATAAAGAAGTCTTTGAAGGCAGAATTTACGAAGGACACGGGAAATGACAGTTCCTTAAAAGCTGAAAGCGGTGGACTTCTCAACAGCGTAATTCAGGACAACCTAAATGATATGAAAAGAACAACTTCCGGGACTGATTTTGCTTCCCTGGCTGAAACCGTTGGTTCCCTGACATCGAAGCCCGGCGTTTTAAAAGAAACTAAAATATTTGTGCTGAATGATCTTGAGAGGCAAGAGAAGGGTTGCACAAACTTCGATACGGTTAAGACACTACCCGTCATTGTAGCGAAGATTGGAGTTTCCGGGGATAAGGATGTTAAAACCAGAGCATACAACCTTATCATTAAATGGTGTGATTCCTGGAGTAATGCTGAAAGCGGCAAGTCGATAAAAGACGCTGTTACAATGCTATTTTCCAATTCCGGAGCGGAGGACTCAGCCCTTGCTTCCCGGGCAACAAACGACTTGATTCATACAATGGATAAGACATCAAATGCAAGATATTTTGTTGAAATGGGGGAAGCCCTCGGAAATGTCGCCTCGAGCCCTTGCGTTTCAAAAGAAACTAAAATATCCGTATTAGACGCTCTTGAAAGTGAAGAAGAGAGTTGCAGTAATGTTGATACCGTTAAGACGCTGCCTGTCGTAGCGGCGAAGATTGGAGCTTCCGGGGATAAGGAAGTGAAAACCAGGGCATACAATCTTATCAATAAATGGGATGACTCCTGGACTAATATTAGTACAGTCAAATCGATAGAAGATGCAAAGAAGCTTCTTTTTAAATAAATGATTTCTATTTCCCGGCACTGCCTAGCTTCTTCAGAATCTCCCTGCATACGGACAACTCACCCTGTTCGGTGTATCCATCAACCATAAATATATAGCGTCCTCTTACAAAATATGTGACGCTTATAAAAGGATATGAGGGGATGGTGTAGCCCAGGTCGCCTATTGCGACTTTCTTACAGACCCTCTTCTTCTCTACCGGGATGAAGATGGTTTTTCCCTGGCCGTCGCTTACAGGTTGGGCAATGTTATTCAAATATTTTGTATATAAATTGTATGTGATATATTTAAGTGCGTTTTTTGCTTTTTCGGGAGTATCATATATGCCGTATTCCACTTCCAGGGTCTGCCTGCCCGGGCTTTCTTTCCACAATTGCCTTATCCCATTGAGATTTTTCACGGGTTTTTTGTATTGTATTTCAGGAACATCATTAACATTCCTGGGCTTTGCATCTCCTGGACTTGCACCTTCAACCCTTGTAGGATCTTTCATGTAATCGGGAAGTTTGTCAACTACAGGCCAATTTTTCACCTCGGACTGGCTTTCCATCTTGTATCCCTTAACATCCCCGTTTTCAAGAAGGATGTTCTTAAGCTCATCTTTGATATCCGCCCTTGCCGGAGAAGATGATAGAAAAATCAAAACCAGAACCAGGATTATTAATGTGAAAAAATGTCGGCCGGGATAGTATCCACTGTTTTTCTTCTTCAGGAAATCACCGGATTTCATATTCCATACCCCCTTAATAAATTATTTCCTATTATTGATGATATTTTTCGATGGTCTCAGGCCGGAGATAAGAGGCCGGTGGATTTATCGCGGTAGGAAACCGCTCCTACATAGTTGCCACTATTTTGTCTCTGTGGGTGCGGGGGCTTCTAATTCTTGATTCATCGCCATATCTGGATTAGATGACGGAGGTAACGGGGACGCAACTGAAACAAAATTTCGCCCTGATTTCTTAGACTCATATAGCGCTGTATCCACCGATTTTACAAGATCTTTCTTGCTTATAGCATCATTGGGAAAACAGGACACTCCAATGCTGGCAGTAACCTGTACGGCTCTTTCATGGAATCTGGTCTGGACAGCTTGTCGTATTGCCTCGGCTTTCTGTCTGGCGTTCTCTTTATCCACCTCTTTGAGGAGAATTGTGAATTCATCTCCACCGATACGACAGATCATATCTGAATCGCGGGTATATGCTTTGAGCAGTGAGGCAAACTCTTTGAGAATTTTATCTCCTTCGGGATGTCCCAGCGTGTCATTATACTGCTTGAAATGATCTAAATCCAGCATAACAAGGGCAAGTTTCTTTCCATATCTTGAAGCGAACTTGATTTCCTCGTCAAGTCTTTCCTGGAAATACCTATGGGTATAGAGTCCCGTGAGTCCGTCTGTGATAGCCTTGGCGAATGTCTTTTCGTATAACTCTGCATTTTTGATTGTCATTGCGCTGAGGTATGCCACGTTTCTGAGAAGTTCCAGGGCTTCCTCGTTAAAGAAATCGGGTTTCGAGTGTCCCAGATATATCGCACCCGTGACGGCACTTTCTACAATCAGGGGTACGACCATAACCGAGCGCTCGTTTTCCAATATTGTCTGGAGTTTTGCTTCCTGAGTGTCCATCAGGAGCATGCTTTTTTTATTATGAGAAACCCATCCCATGATATTGTCGGTATCATTGAATGTGAGTTGATAGTTTTCGAACACTTTTTCGTATGGCGTAATATATTTCATCGGAATGAAATCAGGACCGGTTTTCGTCTCTCTCACAAGGAAAACAGCGCCGCTCTGGTAATTGAACATTGACTCCATTCCCCTGATAATAATACGAAATGTCTCCTCAAGGTTGAGAGAGCTACCCAAATCTTGACCGAGATCCAGGAGGGCTTCCGATTGCCTTACCTTTGATTCCAGTCTTTCATTAAGTTCCTGCTTCTTTTGAAGATTATCGGCCAACTGCTCATAAAGCTGAGAAGTGCGAATAGCGTTTGATGCGGAGTTTCCAAGAATTGATAAGAGGTGCAGGTGATCCTCGTTATATGTGCCGGGTCTTGTCGCTCCCACATAAATAACACCGACAATCTCGTTCTTCACAACCAGCGGCACGCATATAAGGGATTTCTCATCTTTGAAGATCCTCTGCTCGCTCATTGATTGCATATCGGTAATAAGAATAGGCTTCTTGTTCTGCACCACCAGGTTAACAATTGTCTCCTCGAGTTTCAGGAGAGATGAATACTCAAGAATATCCCTGTACGGTGTCACACTTTTCACTGCAACAAGTATGCCCCTTTCAATGAGGAAAATCACACAACTCTGGTATAGCATGAGCTTCCGGATCATTGACACAATAATCTCCAGCGTGCTTTCAAGATTAACACTGGTTCCCAGGGATTGACCCATTTCAAACAGAATTGAGAGCTCATCAACCTTTTTTTGAAGATCCAAGGTAATTTCCCGGTTGCTCTCCTTGAGTACATTTGAATTCAGTCTCAGTTCGCCTATAGTAGATTCAAGCTCTTTCTGACTTGCAATTGCAATCTCCCTGATCCCATATTTGAGACTCTGCCTGAGGGCGTAAAGAGGAATGAGTATCGACAGGAATAGCCATGGGTTCAGATTATATGATACGGCGAGCAATAATCCCAGCGGGGCAAGTGTCAGCCCGAATGGCAACACTTTCATCCTGATAACTTCGAAGCTGCGCCTGGTCTCCTCGTCAAGGAGTCCCACAACCGTTGAAGAGAGAATATATTCCAGTCCATAGAAAGAAATTGCACAGATGATTATGCCGATAATATTTAACTGGGATAGAAAAGGCGCGCCCCTATTGACTACAGAAAAAATTATCCCGGCAAGTGTCAGGTTGATAATCGATGTGGAGAAATCCGCCAGACGGTAAAATACCGGTTGCTTGTTTATGAAAATCTGTCTTAATGCAAGCGCAACTGCAGCAATTGTAATGATTATGGGATAATCGAAAAGAACTATGAATGCAAAATAGACACAGAAAGCGGCGGAAGTATATCCATAAGGGGGTATTTCAATTGCCGTAAGCTCCAATGCAATCGCCAGGATAAGGAAAATAACCGCGGCTTTTATCAAGCCTGGATTTGCAAAGCTTGCCGGATTGATATTGACAATCGACCAGACCAACAGGGTAATCGCCACTGCTGTCAATATTATTATGTATATTCTTGCTTGTTTAGCTATTTTTCTCATTAAAATAAAACACCCCGACCCGGAAAATGGTCCCGCTTGTTATTATCAAGCGAATCCATCCCGAATCAGATTTAATTCCCGGGACTTTTCTTAAAAATTGTATGCATTCTTCGAGTCAAACTTGACTCTTGTTAACTTTCCTTTACTTACAGATATTATATTTCTCCAGAATAAACCCTTCTTATTGCCCGGCAGGTGATAGATCGCAATTAGCTCATATTTCCCCGGAGCGGCATTTGTTATATAAAAATTGCCGCTTTCGTTTGAGACCGCCTCTCTCACCTTGCCATGATTACCTATGTACTCATCATCATCACCGGCTGCGAAACGCCCCAATTGCGCCAGGGAAACACTGTCGGGAACATCCTTATTATAATGACAAAGAGTAATTTTTACCCGCTTCAGGAAAAATTCCTTTCCACTATTAGTTTTTATTGAGACATTGCCGGAGATCCCATGCTCCGGGACTTTTTTATTATCGGAAAGATAAGGATCTTTCATATCGGGAGATGAAATCTTTATATCCAATCTTTTTCTCCCTGGATCAAGTTTCATTTCACCGGGAAATATTTTTGAAAGATCCGACAGGGAAATATATACCTCACCGCCCTTGACAATCGTTTTTACCGGAACAGGACGATTCTCAACATAAACCTTAAATAAAGATGAACCGGCGTAAATATACGTCGAAGTTAATAACAGTATTACAACTGAGAATAAGATTATTTTTTTGGTTCTCTTCTGCATAAATATTCCTCCCTGATCGCCAACATTTTATATTTTCAATAACAATGTTACACATTCCTACTATATATATTAAAAGAGGGTAACTGTTCACCCCCATGCAGAAAATAATTTAAAAAATTTTCGATTGTTTGCATGAGTTTTCCTTTCTCTGTGTAATATATATGGTATGAAGAAAGGGCAGG